>JAFGPH010000400.1 GCA_016926135.1 Deltaproteobacteria bacterium | reverse complement strand
GGCTGTTCAGGCTGCAACTATTTTTACCGTGAAAACACCCCCACCCCCACCTTCTCCCCCCACTTGGGTGGAGAAGGGGATTTTCATCCTCGGGCATGCCGAGAAGTAATAACCTGGCCATGAGCGTTTACGATGCGCGTAAGACGAGACACCTTCCTTTCATCCAACACTTCAGTATCACTTCACACCAGCACTCCGATTTGCAGGGATCGGTGGTTCTCGACACCCCCCGGCGCCACTCAAGAGCAGATGGCAGGCTTCTTGCATCCTTAATCCGTGCCAGTATTATGGACACGCAGGTTATCTGACCGGGTCGCATGATGGTTGACCCGCCAAATACGGGGTAAGGTATGGGATTCCTGGAAAGCTATTTCGAACTGCTGCAGGAACAGGACAGAGAAAGACCGGAGGTGGGTAAGGTACGGCAGACCATTCTGAACAAACTCATGTATATCTTTCTGTTCGTAGGTCTGCCGGCCATGCTTTTCGGTGTCATACGATCCTATAGTCAGGGAAGATGGGGATCTTCGATCATCTACCTTTCGTTTTACCTCCTGTTCGTGTTCGCAACATTGGGATCTCGCAGATTCACCTTCAGGGCGAGGGCGTTGACTCTGGTTCTGTCCTTGTTCCTCATGGGCTTGACATCCCTGGTCACGGTCGGGATGAGCGGCTCCGGGGTTCAGATGATGCTCGGGGTGTGTCTTCTGGTTGCCCTGCTCTTCGGGTTCCGTGGAGGAATGCTGGCCATGCTGCTGACCTTTGTATGCATCAGCGGCGTGGCCATTGCCATGACGACGGGTTTTATCGATATCTCTCCGGAGCGGATGATGACTTCCAGATCGCCCATACCTTGGGTCACGGCGATCTGTCTTTTCCTTATGATCGTAAGCGTCACGGTCATCGGTTTTCAGATGTTCAGTACGAGAATTCAGGAATCGCTTGAAATGCTTGAAGAAAACAAGCGGGAGCTGGAGGCGAAGAACCTGGATCTCACCAAGGAAATCCAGGAACGGGAAAGGGCGGAAGAGACCCTGCGGGAAAGCGAAGAGAAATTTCGCGGTCTGGTTGAAACGACGTCCGACTGGATCTGGGAGACAGGGGCTGACGGCAAATACACGTATGCAAGCCCGCGGGGCCGTGACCTGCTTGGTTACGCGCCCGAGGAAGTTGTCGGCCGAAGACCCTTTGACTTTATGGCCCCTGGAGAGGCGAAGCGTCTTGAGGATGAGTTGGCCCGCATCGGCAAAGAGAAGAGGCCTTTTTTCAATCTCGAGAACCTGAACATCCATAACCCAGGGTTCTGGTTGTGGACGATGAGGAAAGCGTCCAGCGAAGCCTGCGGGTGTATCCGGAGGACGAGGGGTTCATATCGGCTACAGCCTGCCTGCGGGCATTCAGCCCCTGGGGATTCTTGGCCTGGATGTGTTCAAAAAGCCTATAGGTGACATGTCCGTGCTCGCAACGGTGTTGATGGATCTTCTGGGGAAGAGGTGAGAGCGATGACGCAAATACACACACTGCTGACGATCGATGACGAAGAGCCGATCCGGCGGAGCATTCGGGTCTTCTTTGAGGACCTGGGCTATGAGGTGTGGGAAGCCGGAGACGGCGAGTCAGGACTCGCAATCTTCCGGGACAGGGCCCCCTCGGCAGTGTTGGTGGATCTGAGGATGCCCGGAATCAGCGGCCTGGATGTGATCGACGTGCTGAGCCGGGAGGCCCCGCAGACGCCCGTGGTTGTGCTTTCAGGGACCGGGATTGTGGGTGATGCCATTGAGGCGATCCGCAGGGGGGCCTGGGACTACGTGACCAAGCCCATCGTGGACATGGCCGAACTGGAGCACGTGGTGAACGGGGTGATGGAGAAGGCAAGGCTGCGAGAGGAAAGCCGGCGGTACCATGAACGCCTTGAGGAAGAGGTTGCCCAGAGAACCCGGGATCTCAGAGAGAGCGAAGAGAAGTATCGTGAACTGGTGGAGAACATGAACGAGGTTCTCTATGCGGTCGATGCGGCGGGGGCGATCACGTATATTAGCCCCGTATCACAAGCGTTTGCGGGGTACAGACCCGAAGAGGTGCTGGGACGCCCTTTTCCGGAGTTCATTCTGCCGCAGCACAGGGCCGAGCTGGAAGAGAAATTCCAGGTGACGCTGAAGAGGGGTCAGCCATAGAACATGAGTTCATGATCCAGCAGAAGTCCGGTGCGCTGATGTGGGTGCGGGCCTCCAGCCGGCCTGTGTGGAAGGGGAAAGGCGTGATTGGAGTCCAGGGCATCCTTACGGATATCACGGATAAAAAGTATGCAGAGATGCAGGTCCGAGAGGCGGAGATCGAGAAGGAAAGGCTCATCGCACAGCTCCAGCAGGCCCAGAAGATGGAGGCCATCGGGACCCTGGCAGGGGGTATTGCTCACGATTTCAACAACATCTTGACGCCCATCATCATGGGGACGGAGATGGTAATGACCAATGTTCCCCCAGAGAACATGGCGCACCCGGTTTTGAAAAAGGTGCTGGAGGCTGGGGTTCGGGCCAAGGAACTGGTACAGCAAATCCTCACATTCAGCCGCCAGAGCGATCTGGAGAAGAGGCCCTTGAGGTTGATACCCCTGTTGAAGGAGTCCCTCAAAATGGCGAGGTCCACCCTTCCTTCCTCCATCGAGATTCGACAGAACCTGAACGTGGAGAGAGACCTGATTTTGGCGAACCCCACCCAGGTCCATCAGGTCATGATGAATATGTTCACCAATGCGGCCCATGCCATGAGGGAAGGAGGGGGCATCCTGGAGTTCGTTTTGGAGGAAGAAACCCTGGATGATGCGAAGGCAGCGAAGGTGCCCGAGTTGACGTCAGGTCGTTTTCTGAAGATGAAGGTGAGAGACACGGGCCACGGGATGGATCGATGGACTATGAGCCAGATCTTCGACCCTTTCTTCACCACCAAGGAGAGGGGGGAAGGAACAGGACTCGGTTTGTCCATCGTACACGGGATTGTGCGGAGTTGCCAGGGTGCGATCAGGGTGGAAAGCCAGAAGGGGAAGGGAACGACATTCACCATCTACCTGCCGAGCTTGAAGGCGTTGGCGGCCGAACCCATTGCGGAAGAAAAACCCATACCCCGTGGGACGCAGAGAATTCTGCTGGTGGATGATGAGGCGGTGATCGTGGAAATGTACAGCGAGATCTTGCGGTGCCTTGGCTATACCGTAGACTCAAGCGTGGACCCGCTGAGGGCACTGGACTTGTTCCGGGCGGACCCGGCCTGCTATGACCTCGTGATTACGGACATGACCATGCCCAAGATGAGGGGCGACAGGCTGGCTGCTGAAGTCATGCGGCTTCGGCCTGAAATCCCCGTTATTCTCTGTACCGGCTTCAGTGATCAGATATCGGAGTCGATTGCCCGGGAGATGGGAATCAGGGCCTTCGTCATGAAACCGATCGTCATCGGGGATATCGCAGAGAAGATACGTAGAGTGCTGGAAGGCGGCACATAAGCCTGCAGCGTCCAGTCGAGGAACTGTCCTCAGCGGGCCCCTGCTCATGAGAAGTTCGGCCCCGGAGGCGCCAGCCGGGGTTTTTCAGGCTGGGCAACCACAAGGGGTTTCCGGGTTGCAGGTCCTCTGAAGCGTCTTGAGGTGGGGCCGGGATTCCCGTCCCGCTCGATCTCTTTCGGCGAAACCTGTCTTTCGCCTTTGCCCTTTGCGCCCACGAGGGAGACAAGGTCTCGTACGACCCCGTCCATTTCCACGGTCTGGCTGTTCAGCGTCTGGGTCGCGGATGCTGATTCCTCCGCGCCTGCTGCGGTCTGCTGGGTCACCTTGTCCATTTCGGCCACGGCCTTGTTGATCTGATCGATGCCGCGGGCCTGCTGTTCGCTGGCAGCGGATATCTCGGAAATCAAGTCCGAGGTTTTTTGAAGGCTGACGGCAACTTCCCGGTACTTGGCATCCGTTTCCTTCACCAGATCCGAGCCCCTGTCGACCCTCTGGATGATTTCCTGGATCATCTCCTGGGTGTTCTTGGATGCCTCTGCGGAACGCAGGGCCAGCCTTCTGACCTCGTCGGCAACCACGGCAAACCCGGCCCCGGCCTGACCCGCCCTTGCCGCCTCCACGGCTGCATTCAGGGCGAGGAGGTTTGTCTGGAAAGCGATCTCGTCGATGGTCGTGATGATTTTTGCCACATTGGCCCCGGCGGCCGAAGATTCCTCCATGGACCGGATCAGGGCTTTCATCGACTTGTTGGCATCCTTCAGATTCACGCCGGCCTGTTGAGAGAGCATGTCGGCCTGCTGGGCATGGTCCGCCGTCTGCCTTGTCATGGCGGACATCTCTTCGAGGGAGGAGGAGGTCTCTTCCAGAGAAGCGGCCTGCTCCGATGCTCCTTCAGCGAGTTGCTGGCTTGCGGATGAAACCAGGGTCGAGGCGGAAGAGATCTCCTGGGTCGCATCGGTCAGAAATTGGATCGCCTTGTCGATCGGTCTCGTGAGGGTATTTGCGAAGAGGATGCAGAAGGGGAGAATCAACAAAAGACAACCCAGACCGACAAGGGCAAGGAGTTGCAGCATCTGGAGCGTATTGGCCTGGGCAGAGTTTTTAGAGTACATTGCAGCGATCGTTCCCACCCTTCCTGAGTGGCCCCGAAGCGACAGGATGCCCTGGAAGAAGCCTTCCTTCTTCACGGTGATGTCGTTCAGCAGGATCTGATTTCCGGCCTGATTTTCTTGGCCGCCACCCTCCACGGCTTTGGGCGGTTGGAGCAGGTCATATCCCGGCATGACGCCTATGCTGAGTTTTTCGCCCTTGAAGACGTTGATGCCCATACCGGTGAGGCGGGACATTTTGAGGGCAAAATCGCCCTCCAGACGCAGCACCGCCTGGGCCAGGCCCACCTGGCGTTTTTCAAGATTCCCCGTCTCCCGGTTGTACTCGTTCCCAATGACAGGCGCGTAGGCCACGAGGCAGATGGCATTGCCCATGGCCTCGAACACGACCTTTGCCTCTTTGGGAAACTGCCTTGCGAATTTCAGATGCAGCTCGGGATCCGGGACACTTTCCGCCTTCTTCCAGAGTTCGGGCCTCAGATCCTCCCCCTTCTTTATGTCCGCGGTTTTGAACATAGGCGCGGGGTCTTTGTAGGCGTACCCGCAGAGGGTGGTGTTTTCGTCCTTGCGGGAGGAGAAGGAGATGATGTCGCCCTCGGCATCGTAGACGGAGGTCTTCCAGAGCTTGCTTGTCTTTCCGACCTGGTAGATGTCGTTGGTGATCTCCTTGTAGGTGTTGGCCGTCATGGTTTCGTCAGGGTTCTTCTTGTAGTCCAGGAGGAACTTGACCTTCGAACCCATTCCGTTGATGCCGGCCAGTTGGACCGCGTCGGCAAGCAACTTCTGCTGTTTGCCCGAGATGTCGTCCTGGACGATGTCCAGGGACTGCCTGATGCGATCATGGGATTCAACGCGGGTCTGTTTCATGAGGATTCCGGTGACGACGGCGGTCGAGACGACCATGACAAAGACCAGTGTGGAGAGCGAGAACAAGATCAGTTTCCTGTTGAGTTTCATCTTCCGCATGACCCTTCCTCCTTTGCCGGAAGTTTTGTGTTTCGTACTTCGGCAGGCATGCATCTCCGCTTGGGCAAGCAGCATGTCCCCGCAACGCTTTCTGGGGTCCGGGCAGGGTCGTTGAAGCTCTGCCGGCCCCTGAAAAAAACCATCGTCCGTGATCCCGGAAATACTGTTCTTCCCGGATACACGGAAGGTTTGAGCAACAACTGTGCCAGGGAGTTTTCATGGGGCGAGACAACGGGGGCATTGGTCTTAAATGCAAGGAGTTTCAGGTATATATGGATTATGGGATAGGGCCGACCGGAGTACGGGGAAGTGAAAGGAATCGGTGAAGGGGGTTGACAAATCGGCAATCTTTTGACGCTGTTATAGCCCGGGACCTGACAGGAATCAGTCCAAGGGTAACGCTTCTCTGAACCCGAAGCGGATTCGGTTGTCCAGGTAGTAGAGCAGAGAGGGCCGAAAGACGTACAGCCTGACCTTGAATCGGGAGGCAAAGGCCTCCAGGTTGATCTTCTGGGTGGGATCGAAGAACTCCCGGGTGAAGGGAAATTTCCGAAGATAGGTGCGGATCGCGGCCAGGGCCTCGAACCCGGGACTGAGGTGGCCCACGGTGCCCGACATCTGGGTCCCTCGAATCTCTCGCCATGATGAGGCCTGGCAGAAGATGGCCGCTGAGACCTGCCGGTTTTCCAGGGCCTCCTGAATGTGACGGGAAGAAGGATCGGAAAAGAAATAGAAACGGAAGCCGCGATGGGCGTAATACACGGGCGCGGCCCAGGCCTCGCAATCTCGAACGGTGGCCAGGGTCATGGTCGTCTGCGCACCGATCAGTTCTTCCGCCAGTTTCTTCAATTCACCAGCATCGGGCGACGCTTGATCGGGCATGGATCAAACCTCCAAGAAATGGAGTGATGGAGTATTGGAGTCATGATGAACGGAGGACTTCTTCTCTCCATACTCCATCCCTCCAGTACTCCAACACTCCAATCTTCTAATACAGTTCATACTTGACCAGCCTCCCGTCGAGGCCTCCTGCGGAGAGGGGCACCTTCCATGAGGGCTTGAGCCCCACAAAAGGGATGAACTCGCGATTCCCGAAGTAGATGAAGGCTGCGGATCCCTTGCAGCGCCGCTTGAGAAAGTCTCCGAAGGCCCGATACAGTCCTTCCGGGTCCTCTTTTCCCCTTAGCCGGATACCGTAAGGGGGGTCGCAGACAATGGTGGTGTTCTGCAGGCCCGGGAGTTTCCGGAAGTCCCGGGTGATGACCTCCACCCCGCTGCCCTGGGGAAGCCTCCCGAGATTGACGCGGGAGACCCCGACCGCCCTCTGGGATAGATCGCTTCCTGCGATCAGCCCCCTGGGCAGTGGTCGGATGGCGCGGTCTGCTTCCTCCTTCACGTCGTTCCAGAGAAGGGGGTCGTAATCCGGGAGAAACTCGAATCCGAAACGCTTCCTGAGAAAGGCGGAAGGAAGTCGGCAGTAAAGCATCAGTGCCTCACAGAGGAAAGTGCCCGATCCGCACATGGGATCGTACAGGGGAGATGAGCCGTCCCACGAGGTGAGGCGGAGAACCGCAGCCGCCAAAGTCTCCTGCATGACCGCGGGCAGGGTCTCCACCCTGTACCCCCGGCGGTGAAGGGAGCCACCGGAGGTGTCCATACTGAGGGTGGCCCTGTTGTTTTCCACATAGAGGTTGATCCAGACGTCGGGATCGCCTTTCTGAACCGCGGGCCGCCGGTCGAATTTCTCCCTGAAGTAGTCCGCCACGGCGTCCTTCAGTCGCAGGGCTGCGAAATGGGAGTGATGGATCCGGCTGTTCGAGACATTGGCGAATACCGCAAAGGAGTGTTCCGGGGTGAAGAAGTCCGACCATTCCACCTGCTTTGCCCTTCTGTAAAGATAGTCGTGGGTGTGACAGTGGAACGTGATCAGAGGGGCCAGCACCCTGGTGAGATAGCGGGAGCCATAGTTGATCCTGTAAAGGCTCGCCGGATCGGCCTCGAAGTGCAGCCCCCGGTATCCGGGATGGATGTTCCGGGCCTTGAGTTCGGCCAGTTCTTCGGCGGCCAGTTGCCCCATCCCCTCGGGAACCTGGCCAAAGAAACGTCGATTCTCTTGGTAATCGTAATCCAATTCATGCACAAAGGGCCTGCCACATAATACGTTGAACAAGTCGGTCTGGCAAGCGTTCGCCCTGAGGTATCGAAGGGAGAACGCCCCCGTTCCTGCTTCGATGCCTCAGCATGAAGGGAACGAGAGAGTAAGATGCACAACCTGTTTTGTGGCAGGCCCTAAGACTGGGCGTAGCTGTGCAGCCCTGCCAGGTAGTTGACCCCGAAGTACGTGAAAAGAACACAGGAAAAACCGATGATCGACAGGACGGCCAGTCTCTTGCCCCGCCAACCCCTCACCATTCGGGAGTGGAGGAAGGCCGCATAGACCAGCCAGGTGATCAGGGACCAGGTCTCCTTGGGATCCCAGCTCCAGTAAGAGCCCCAGGCTGAATGGGCCCACACGGCGCCCGTAATGATACCCAGGGTCAAAAGCAGAAAGCCGATCACCACCATCTGGTAGTTCAGATCGTCCAGGATGGAGGTGGTGGGAATGAGTCTCAGAAAAAGGCTCTTCCTTCCGGGCCTGTCCGTGCGCTTGGCGAGGTACATGAGGCTCAGGCAGAAGGCAAGGGCAAAGGCGGCGTACCCGAAAAAGCATGTGATCACGTGGGAGATGAGCCAGTTGCTCTTGAGGGCCGGCACAAGGGGCTGGATGCGGCTGTTGATGTTGGGGGAGTAAGATGCATAGGCCATGGCCAGGAATACGATGGGTGTGATGAAGACGCCGATGCTCCTGTTCTTTGTGCGCCATTCCACCAACACATAGAGCAGGGTAATGGCCCAGGCGAAAAAGATGAGAGATTCATAAAGATTGGAAAGAGGGGCGTGTCCGATGCCGAGGCGGTAGGACTCCAGCCACCTGCAGAGTATCCCCGCGGTGTGGCCCAGCAGCCCCGCCAGGTTTGTCAGGGTGGCCAGCCGGCCGAAGAACTCCTTTCCCATGACCATCATGAGGAGATAGCCCATAAAGGAAAAGAAGTACACAAAGGTGATATAGCTCAGGATCTCAGCGTTCGTCATCCGCTCGTCCCTCGTGGAAAAAGTTCTTGAAGCCTTTCGGCAATACGGTCCAGTTCTCTCTCCATGCCCACGGGATTCTTGTGAGAGTGCCCTGCCACGCTTACCCTCAGGGTTCCTTTCCTGTCTTCAATTCGCACCCAGATGCGCTTGTGGGATGCGAAGAAGGTGAGGAAAAATCCGAGAACCATGACAAAACAGCCCGCCCATACAAAGGTGACCCCCGGATCATGATTGACCTGAAGCCCGGTGTAGTATTTGCTCTCCAGCTTTTCCAGCGAAAAGACATAGGGTTCGAAGGCTTCAGGGTTGAACCTGGGGGATCTCGCAAAAAAGCCGGGGAACCGTTCCCGGATCGCGTCACGGTTCTGGAACACCCAGAAACGCAACTCCTCACCGGAAACAGGTTTAACCCGGATCTGGGCGGCGGGCCCCAGCCTCATAAAGTCGGACCTCAGATCGAGCAACTCGATCAGGGCGCTTTTATCGGGCAGTTCCAGCGACTCCCCCTTCCTCATCTCCAGGCGGGAGTCTTCCTTCTCGGGGGCTTTTTTGGTCAACCGGAGGAGAATCCTGTCCCCTGCGATCGTGCCGTAGCTGGCCTGGTAGAAGGTGATTCCCTGAAAGGTGATGGGATGGTTCACGAGGAGGGGGCTCTTCAGGGCCTCCCGGCCGTTGGTCAAGAAGGTGAGGTCTGACCGGTATTCCTTGGGCGCACGGTTGGGGTAGAAGTCCACGGAGAACCTTTCGCAGCGGACGGAGAAGCCCAGTCCTTTGGGCGCTCCCTTCTTTCTGAGGAAAACGGTATCGATGGTTGCTCCCTCGGGGATATTCACGAAGGCCTCGAATCCCAGCAGTGAGCCCACGATCCCTCCGACCAGGATGAGGAGCACACTGAGGTGCACGAGATAGACCCCGAAATGGGCGTAGCGGCTCTTTTCGGCAAAAACGAAATCCTCCTGCCGGTCCGTCTTCACCGCAACCTTTCCGTACCGGCGCCTGATCCACACCTCGATGCGGCCCGTCAACTGTTCCTTCGGACCGGCCGCTGAAAGGGTTCTGTGGAGGGGAAGATTCTCGAAGATCCTGGTCCTGTCGACTTTTTCCCGTGCTTTGTAGCGCTTCCATGTGTGAGGGAGACGATCGAGGGAGCACACAATGAGGTTCAAGGCGAGGGCCGCAATGATGATCCTGAACCACACGGAGTGGTACACATCAAAGATCTGCAGGGCGTCAAGAAACTGGACGAGCCCGGGACTCCAGGTGTGGACGAGTCTGGATGCCTCTTCCTGCTGCGGTATGAGGGTTCCTGCGACGGAGCTTACGGCAAGAAGGATCAGAAGGGCTATGGTGAGCCTTATGGAACTGAAGAAATCCCAGAAGGGGTTCCTCTCTTTTTTGTTTTCCGTCGCAGCCATGTCACCCTGGGATTTCTGGAAGGATCCCCTGTCGCTGCGAAGGTTGTGCTTGCCGGAAAACCATAGCCGGCCCCCCTCACTGCGCCAGGAAGATACTGCATATAGCATGTTGAGGATAGAACATCAACCGTCTGTTGTCCCCCGGTTTCCGGCATGGGAAAAATAGTTGCGACCTGAACGACCACCCCCAGGGCGGTCCTCCTTAGGCATCGAATGCTTTCATTCATGCCTGCGGAATATGTCAGCGCATTTATGAAAGAGGACAGGAAGCGCTCTTCGTGTCAGGGGCAAGGGCTCAGTGGTTTGTTACAGGTCGCTTTACCGAGCTTTTTCAGTTTGACCCCTCGAAATCGTTCGTGCTAAAACGCTACGTACTATCATGCAGGATTGAGGGGAACCCATGCTGGAACTGAAATTCATCAGGTCTCACGTGGAGATCGTCAAGGAGATGATGAAGAAGAGGGGGTACGACCTGGATCTGTCGCCCCTCGAGACCATGGACCGGAAGCGGCGTGAGATCCTGCCCGCCCTTGAGAGGCTCCGCCACCGGAGAAACACGGTGAGTGAGGAGATCGCCCGGATGAAGAAAAAGGGAGAGGATGCCTCACAGCTCATAGGAGAGATGAAAAAGGTCTCGCAGGAGATCAAGGAGGGGGAGACCCAACTGGCAGGGGTTGAGGAGGACCTCAAGCCCTTCCTCATGATCATTCCCAACCTCCCTGATGCGTCCGTCCCCGTCGGAAGGGACTCCGGCGACAACCCGGTGATCCGATCGTGGGGCGAGATCCGAGAGATGGACTTCGAGCCCCTGGCCCACTGGGATGTCGGGGAAAGGCTGGGGATCCTGGATTTTGCCAGGGCGGCCAAAATAGCAGGGGCCCGGTTCGCCCTTTACTCGGGTGCCGGGGCAAGGCTGGAGCGGGCCTTGATCAATTTTATGCTGGATCTCCACACCCATGAGCACGGATACAAGGAAGTGCTGCCGCCTTTCATGGTCAACGCCGCCTCCATGACCGGCACAGGACAGCTTCCCAAGTTCGCCCAGGATCTCTTCAAGGTGGAAGGATGGGACTTCTATCTCATTCCCACCGCCGAGGTGCCGGTCACCAATATCCACAGAGAGGAGATTCTGCGGGAGGAGGGACTGCCCGTTTATTACGTGGCCTATACGCCGTGCTTCCGGTCCGAGGCGGGTTCCCACGGAAAGGATACCCGGGGTCTCATCCGTCAGCATCAGTTCAACAAGGTGGAACTGGTCAAGTTCTGCAGGCCCGAAGACTCCTATGAAGAGCTGGAAAGACTCACCGGGAATGCGGAGCATGTCCTGAAGAGGCTGGGTCTGCCTTACAGGGTCGTCACCCTTTGTACGGGGGACCTGGGTTTCGCTGCGGCCAAGACCTACGATTTGGAGGTCTGGTTGCCGGGGCAGAACCTCTACCGGGAGATCTCGTCGTGCAGCAACTTCACGGACTTCCAGGCCAGACGGGCCTCCATCCGATTCAAGAGAAAGGGGGCCAGCGGCACGGAACTGGTCCACACCCTGAATGGGTCGGGGCTTGCCGTGGGCAGAACCCTTGTGGCTATTCTCGAAAACTACCAGCAGAAGGACGGGAGCGTTGTCGTCCCCGAGGCACTCAGGCCTTACATGGGAGGGATGGAACGGATCACACCTAATGGAGCATGATGGATGGGCGTTTGAACAGGCCTCAGAACTGGAGGGAGTATCAGAAGAAACTCCAGGGGGTGCGGAGGAGGAAGTCCCTCCTGATGAGATTGCCTCGGGTGGGGCTCTGCTGGGCCGCGGTGGCCGGGCTGATCCTGGTGATCCTGGGTCACTCGGGGTCGTGGATCTCGGCCACCCTCTGCGAAAGGGGTTCGGGATCACAGGGCAGGCCCGAGCAGGGGGAGAACACACCCGAGGGGCTCAGCGGGAAGCACCTGCCTGAGCTGCTGAAGGATCTTCCCCTGACGGTCCCTTCGCCGCGCCATGCCTTCACCGTTGCCCGGAACGGGTCACGGTTCTCCGTGGAGACTTCGCTGGATTCCTCCCTGCAGGGCTTCATTCATGACCTCTTGAGCCGTTCCCAAACGGTTCGGGCAGCCATGGTTGTCCTGAATCCCGGCACGGGCCAGATCCTGGCCATTGCAGACTCTGAAAACGGCAATGGGGCAGGAGGGGGTGGTTTACCCCTTAAGGCGGAATACCCGGCGGCCAGCCTCTTCAAGATTGTGGCTGCGGCTGCCGCCATAGAGGCGCGGGGATTCACCCCGGAGTCCACCATGAGCTTCAGGGGAAGGAAGTACACCCTCTACCGAAGCCAGCTGAAACCGGAGAAGGGAGACTCCGGCGTGAGGATGAGTCTGAGGGAGGCCTTCTCGGCCTCCATCAACCCTATCTTCGGAAAGATCGGGATCTATGCGCTGGGAAAGGATCTGATGGAGGATTATGCGCAGAGGTTCCTCTTCAATCAATCGATCCCGTTCGAACTGCCCCTGGAGGTAAGCCCCGTCGACGTCCCGGCCGACGATTTCGGACTTGCGGAGATCGCCTCCGGGTTCAACAAGAGAACCATGATTTCCCCCGTCCATGCCGCCCTGCTCTCTGCCGCTGTCGCGAACAAAGGCGTGATCATGAAGCCCTGGCTGATCAGGGCGGTAAAGGACGACCACGGTCGTGTCGTCTATCGCGCAGAACCCTCCAGACTGGCGAGGCCGATCACGGAAGATACGGCAAGGAAGATGAGGGTCCTCATGCACGAGACTGTGATCACCGGCACGTGCCGGAAGGCATTCCGTCCTCTCCACCGGAAGGAGTCCTTCAGTGACATAGAACTGGGGGCCAAGACGGGAACGATCAACGATTCTCTCGATCAATACCGGGTGGACTGGGTGACCGCCTACGCCATCCCGGAAGGGGAGGATGGGTCGATTTGTATTTCGGGGCTTGCCCTTCACGGGGAAAAGGTTGGCATCCGGGTCAAGGATATGGTACGGGCGGTGATTGACAACTACTTCTCCTCTGAGACGGCGGGGAAGGTCGGGAACGGGAGCGATAGCCGGACACAACCGGCCGACCCCGATGCATAAGAGTATAGAAAGGAAGGGTTTTCGGAAATGTGTGGAATCATCTGTTACGTGGGCAAAGATAAGGCCAAGCCCATCCTCATCGAGGGGCTCAAACGCCTTGAGTATCGGGGGTACGACTCGGCCGGTTTAGCCATACAGGACGGCGGGGGGATCGCCCTCCATAGGGCGGTTGGAAAAATCGTCGAACTGGAGAGAAAAGTCCAGGATCTGGATTTGCCCGGGACCTGCGGCATTGCCCACACGCGGTGGGCGACCCACGGAGAGCCGACCGAGGAGAACGCCCACCCCCATCGCGATGAGGACGGGAATGTGTTTGTCATCCACAACGGGATCATCGAGAATTACTATGCCATCAAGAAGAGGCTGGAGAAGACGGGAATCCGGTTCCGGTCCCAGACCGACACCGAGGTACTGGCCCACCTGATCGGTCTCAATTTCGAAGGGGATTTGAGCGAAGCGGTGAGGAAGACCATGTCCCAGGTGGAGGGGACCTTCGGAATTGCCGCCATCCATCGTCGGCGACCCTGCGAGGTGGTGATCGCAAGGCGGGGGAGCCCTTTGATCATCGGAGTCGGCAAAGACGGGAACTTCGCCGCCTCGGATGTGGCGGCCATGGTGAGGTATACCAACCAGGTCGTGCATCTGAATGACAACGAGCTTGCGGTGCTCACGGGGGATGGGTATGCCATATCCACGGCCCAGGCCAAGACGGTCACACGCCTGGCCG
Organism: Deltaproteobacteria bacterium; assembly: GCA_016926135.1. The sequence goes on along the minus strand of JAFGPH010000400.1, from coordinate 11,624 downwards.
AGACCGTTGAGTGGCAGGCCGAGGATGCGGAACTCGGCGGTTTCCCCCACTTCATGCTGAAGGAGATCTACGAGCAGCCCGAGACGGTGATGAATGCCACCCGGGGAAGGCTCGAACTCGGAGAAGGGGTTCCCAGGCTGGGAGGGATCATGCCCGTGTGGGAGCGGCTGAAGGAGTGCCGACACATCGTCATTGTGGCCTGCGGCACCTCCTACCATGCGGGATGTGTGGGCCGTTATATTTTCGAACGGCTGACGGAGGTCGACGTGGAGGTAGAAATCGCCTCGGAATTCCGCTACCGGAAGCTGAACTTTCCACCCAACACATTCATCATTGCCATCAGCCAGTCGGGTGAGACGGCCGATACCCTTGCAGCCATTCGGGAGGCCCGGAGAAAGGGGGCCCAGCTCCTGGGGATCGTGAACGTAGTGGGGAGTTCCATTTCCAGGGAGACCGGCGCCGGGGTGTACAACCATGCAGGACCGGAGATCGGTGTGGCTTCGACCAAGATGTTCGTCTCCCAGTTGACTGTTCTGACCCTGTTGGCCCTTCTCCTGGGCCGCCACCAGAACCTTTCGCTCACCGAGGGCGTGGAGGCTATCCAGGCGCTTCAAGCGCTGCCTGAGAAGATCAAGAAGGTGCTCTCTCAAGACAACCGTATCCAGGCCGTTGCGGAGAAGTATTACAGGTGCAGCAACTGGCTCTTTCTGGGTCGGAAGTATCAGTATCCCCTTGCCCTGGAGGGTGCCTTGAAGCTCAAGGAGATCTCCTACATCCACGCCGAGGGCTATGCGGCGGGAGAGATGAAGCACGGTCCCATCGCACTGATCAACCCCGAGATGCCGACCGTGGCCCTGGTCCCCAGGGATTCCATGTACGAGAAGATGATCAGCAATATCCAGGAGATCAAGAGCCGGAAAGGGCCTGTCATCGCCATCGCTACAGAGGGGGACGAGAAGGTGAGGGAGATTGCGGACGAAACCATTGAAGTCCCGCCCACACTGGAGTACCTCTATCCGATCCTGACCGTGGTTCCCTGCCAGTTGCTGGCCTACTCTTGTGCCAGATTCCTGAACAGGGACATCGACAAGCCGCGGAACTTGGCCAAGAGCGTGACGGTGGAATAGCTCACCGGCAGGTCGCTCGAAAACGACCATCGATGCCGTTTTTGCGGAACCCCCCGGTGTCCTGAGTCACAAACACCTCGACATAGCAGGAGCCGCCCGTTTCATATGATCTACGCCGCGGAGAAGATTTGAAGACGCATGTCCCGGGAGCCACAGGAGCCTTTTTTAGCGACCCGAAGGGACTCGGTTCTTCGGTTGACGAAGATCGCGGGCAGGCTGTTGCTTTCCCCATTCTTTCGGATCAGGACAGAGGGTCTTGCCCACCTTCCGAAGGGGGGCGCCTTCCTGCTCCTTCCGAAACACCAACGATGGGAAGACGTGCCCCTCCTTGGTCTGGCCGTGCCGAAATCGCTGTACTACGTGGCCAAGCACGAGCTTTTCAGGAGCCCCCTTTCCAGCTGGTTCATGACCTCCCTTGGAGGAATTCCCCTCAACCGTTGGCGACCCCTCGAGAGTCGCCGCTCGATGCGGGCGGTAATCGACCTGCTGAGGAAGGGGGAGGGTGTGGTCATCTTTCCGGAAGGGACCTATTTCAAGGACGGCATGGGGGCCGGGCGGCGGGGGCTTCTGAGGATGATCCGAAAGAGGGTGGATGTCCCCTGCATACCCGTGGGGATAAGGTATGCGGACAAGGGGGGACGGAGGCTGGTGAGAATCGCCTTTGGCGCGCCTGTGAGGGCGGAGCCGGGAGGGGAGGAAACGCATTTTCTGAACCGGATCATGCAGGAAATATCAAGGCTCTCGGAAATGGAGAGTCCCGTAACGGGGTGAGTCGTTGAGCGTGGCATGAAATGGTTCGGTGAATAATCCCTGAAGGAGGAGGACCATGTCTCCGCTGCAGAAGATCTTCGAGAGAATAGATGGATACCGGGAGGAAGTCATAGGACTTCAGGAGAATCTCACATCCAGGGTTGCCCTCGGACCCCAGAACGGAGGGACGGGCGAACATGACAAGGCTTTGTACCTCAAGGAGATGCTTTTCAAGCTGAACCCCGACCGGGTGGAAGAGGTCCATGCCCCTGACGCAAAGGCCAGGGACGGGTGCCGACCCAATCTGGTGGCTGAGTGGAAGGGCAGGGGAGGAGACCCTTCCGTCTGGGCGCTCAGCCATATGGATGTCGTGCCACCGGGGGATCTTTCCCTCTGGGAGGGAGATCCCTATCGGATAAGGGTGGAGGGCGACCGCATCTTCGGGAGGGGCGTGGAAGACAATCACCATGGTATCGTCAGTTCCTATCTGGGCCTGAAGGCCGTTCTGGAGTCCGGGGAGAGGCCTGAAAGGTCTGTGGGTCTTGCCTTTGTGGCGGATGAGGAGACGGGCAGCGAGTTTGGGCTGGACTACGTCCTCCGGCACCGCAGCGGGCTGTTCAGGCCTTCCGATCTTATCGTGGTACCCGACGGAGGTAATGACCAGGGCACGATGATCGAGGTGGCGGAGAAGTCCATGCTCTGGCTGAGGTTCACGGTCCTCGGAAAACAGTGCCATGGGAGTACGCCCGACAAGGGAAAGAACACCCTTTATGGCGCGGCGAGGTTAATCATTGAACTCGATAGACTAAAGGAGAAATTTCATGTAGAGGATGAGCTTTTTGATCCTGCCCGCTCCACCTTCGAACCCACCAAAATCGAGGCCAATGTCCCCAATGTCAATACTATACCCGGACGGGATGTGTTCTACGTGGACTGTCGTATCCTGCCCCTGTATCCTGTGGACGACGTGCTTTCCTATGCAGGAGGTATTGCGGCTGGGGTCTCGGAGAAATCCGGTCTCCACATCGAACTGGAGCCGGTCTACAGGCAGGATGCAACCCAACCTACTCCGTCGGATGCTCCCGTGGTGAAGGCCCTCACGAGGGCTGTGAAAAGAGTGACCGGGCTGGATGGGAGGCCCATGGGCATTGGAGGGGGCACGGTTGCCGCATTTTTCCGAAGGGCGGGCCTGCCCGCGGCGGTCTGGCTCACGGAATCTGGAACGCCTCACCAACCCAACGAGTACTGCCTCATCAGCAATCTCCTCACCGACGCCAAGGTTTTTGCCTGTTTGTATATGGGGGAGTGAGGAGATGCGCACGGTGTGTGTGGTGCGCCCTGCGCTGTTTCCTATTCCAGCACGGGAATGTTCTTTTCCCTGCACAAGTCCTTGAGGATTTTAGGCCACACCGTGACACTCACCTCTCCAAGGTGAGCCTTCTTGAGGAGCAGCATCATTGTGCGGGACTGTCCGATCCCCCCTCCTATGCTGAGAGGGATTTCGTTGTTCACGATGGCCCTGTGGTAGGGGAGCTGGAGCCAGTCTGTCTGGCCCGTCATCTCCAGTTGCCTGCGGAGGGTATCGGCGTTCACCCGGATGCCTCCAGACATGAGCTCGTGGCGGCGTTTCGTGACGGGGTTCCAGACCAGGATGTCCCCGTTCAGGCCGTGCATGGGCCGGCCGTCGTGAGAGACGGTCTCCGTCACCCAGTCGTCGTAGTCGGCGGCCCGCATTTCGTGGGGGTAACCGTCCTGAAGGGTCCATCCGATCCCGATGATGAAAACAGCCGGGTATTCCTGGATCACCTTTGTTTCCCTCTGCTTGCGGGGAAGGTCCGGATACATGTCCAGGATCTCTTCTGCATGGAGGAAGGTGATCTCATCGGGCAGGTTGGGGTACTTATCCATCCTGAGGCGGGGAAAAAGCTCCTGGAGATAGGTCTCCGCACCCTTGAGCACCTTCCAGATGCTGCGGACCGTGTCTTTCAGGGTGTCCAGGTTGCGGTCCTTGGAGGTGATCCGCTTCTCCCAGTCCCACTGATCCACGTAGGCGCTGTGATCGTGATCCAGGAAGTAGTCTTTGCGGACTGCGCGCATATCCGTGCAAAGTCCCTCGCCCACCTCCATCCCGAACTGCTTCAAGGCCATTCTCTTCCACTTGGTAGCCGCCTGGACGACCTGGGCGTCCACCGGGTGCCGATCATAGTCGTTGGAGATGTGGAACTGGATGGGGGTCCGCGATCCGTCCCGGTCCAGCATGTCGTTGACGCCGCTTTCCACATCCACAATGAGGGGAACGGTCACCATCATCAGGTTCAGTTCTTTGCAGAGATTCTCCTCAATGTAGTTCTTGGCGGCGAAGAGAGCCTTCTGCGTTTCCTTGGGGGTGAGCAGGGACATGTAGTCCCGGGGCAGGACCTTCTCCAGTTCCTCGTAATTCCCGATACCCGGTCCGGCGAGATCCGCCTTTTTGTCATTCAGGGCTGTTACCATGCGGTTGAGTCCTCCTTAACGGTCATTCGCAGAGACTACTTGTTTGACAGCACCCACACGCCATGCCACTCCTTGCCCGGGGGGTTGGCCTTAAGGAACTGGCAGCGCTGGACATACATGTGGGAGACCTGGTCGTCAGGATTGAGGGCAAGGATTCGCTGAAATGCCGAGCAAGCCTCGTCCCACTTGCCCTGACGATATTTGGCGAGCGCCATTCTGAAATGCTGCAGCACCTCCATGATATTGGGGAAGCTCTCTTCGGTATGGTAGTCCAGGACCTCGTATACGCTGATCGGTTTGGTCTTGCCCTTCACCACTATCGTGTCTACCTCTCGTAAGCGGTAGGTGCCCCGTAGCTTCCTGTAGGTATTCTCGCTGATGAGAATGCGGGCGTGATACTCCTTGCATGCCCCTTCCAGGCGTGAGGCGATGTTCACACCGTCCCCGATCATGGTGAAGTCCATGCGCTTGGGAGAACCGATGTTGCCCGATAAGACGGTGTCTGTGTTGACTCCGATGCCGATGTGTACCGGCATCTTGCCCTCCTCCACCCGCTTCTGGTTCCATGCCGAAAGCTCACAGATCATCGTCACCGCCGCACGCACAGCCCTGTCTTCGTCGTCGCCGTGGGCCACGGGGATACCGAAGCCGGCCATGACCGCATCGCCGATGAATTTATCCAGCATGCCTCCCTCGCGCTGGATACAGTCCACCATGATGGTGAAGTACTCGTTGAGAAGGCTTACCGTGCCCTGCGGACCGAGGTTCTCCGTGAGTGTGGTGAAGCCACGAATATCGCAGAACAACACGGTGGCCGTGAGGCTTTGTCCGCCTAGGAACTCGGCACCCGCCGCGAGCAGGGTGTCGGCAACCGATGCATCCATATATCGCGCCATGGTGGACTTGACGCGTTTCTCTGAACTGATGTCCTCCAGCACGAACATGGAGCCCAGGCGTTTCTTGTCGATGGTCATGAGAGGCAGGACATGGGCATTAACCGACACCTTATCGCCCTTGCACTCCAATTCGGCGTCCATCGTGAGACCGGGGGCCTGGGTCTCCTGCACGCGGGCGAGTTTTTCCAGCAGCCAGACGTTCGTGCCGGTAAAGAACTCCGTTGCCTTGCGCTGCAGAATCTCCTGACGCGTGGTCTTGAGAATGCGCAACCCGGCAGCATTGCATGTGATGATCCGCTCCTGGTCATCCAGGGTGATTACGCCGTTGGACATGCTCTCCAGCATGGACTCGTTGTAGTTCTTCATATTCTGGACATCGGCGAAGAGCTTGGCGTTTTCCAGGGCGATGGAGACCTGCGCGGTGAAAGCTTTAAGCCGCGACTCGTCTTCGTCGTTGAAGGGGCCCCCTCGCTTGTTGAGCACCTGAGTGACACCGATGGTTTTCCCCTGCTTGTTGACCACGGGCACGCACAGGATGGAGCGGGTGAAGAAACCCGTCTTTTTGTCCACCGCAGGGTTGAAGCGCAGATCGGCATACGCGTGAGGGATGTTGATGGTCTTTCCTGAGGTGAAGACCGCACCGGCAATGCCCACGTCATTGGGGAAGCGGATCTGCATGGCTTCCAGTCCCTGACCCACTTCCGACCACAATTCGCCGGTCTTCTCGTCATTGAGAAACAGGGTGGATCGTTCCGCGTTGAGCATGCGCGTCGCCTCGCCCATGACCCGCTGCAGCAAGGATCCCAGCTTGATGTCTGCGGTCACCTCGGAGACCAGATCCAGGAACTCGAGCTCCTGCTTGCGGATTTCTTTCATCCGTTCGATGAATTGGGCGCTTTGCAGTGCCAGGGTGCCCTGCGCGGTCATGGCTTCCAACAGTCCCAGGTCGCCCCTGGTGAAGTGGCCCTTGCGCTTATTGAGGGCTTGGGCGACCCCGATGACCTCGCCCTTGACGGTGCGGATCGGCACGCACAGGATGCTGCGGGTGACGAAGCCGGTTTGCTCGTCAATGGTGCGGTTGAATCGTGGGTCGGCGTAAGCGTCGTGGATGATCAGGCCCTTGCCCGTGGTGAAGACGTGCCCGGCGATGCCGCTGGTGTTGAGGAGCCGAATCTCGCGCTGGATGTTGCCCTGAGCGACGCGAGAGTAAAGTTCTCCGGTCTCGGAATCGTTGATGAACAGGCTGCCGCGCTCGGCACGAAGTTCGGTGGTGGTCATCTCCACGAGTGTGTTCAGCACCTCGTCGAGTGAGTCGATGGCCGCAATCTTGCGGGAGACGCTGAGGAGCAGCTCAGCGAGCCGCAGACGCCTTCTCTGCGCCTGGGCAAGGTCGCGGGTGGCAGGTGTCTTTCGGGTCTTGACGTCAGACATGGCGGGCCTGCAACTGATCACGCAATGCTGCGACGGTCTCCTGCAATTGCCGAATCTCTTCGCGGGCCGAGCGTTTCAGCTCTTGCAGTTGGGAGTGGTGCAGCGTCCGCTCGTGCTCCAGGGTATCCCTGAGGGAATGGAGCGTGCTCTTGAACTGAGAGATCTCGTCGGTCTTGTCGAGAAGCGCCTGTCGCACCGCCTTTTCCTTTTCAATGCGCTCCAATTCGAGGGCGTCGCGGAGGGAATGGATGGTGGATTTCATTTGTTTGATTTCATCGCTGGATGCAACCGCGGCGTCGTGTAAAGCTCGGTCTTTCTCAATGCGGCTGCGCTCGAGGGCGTCCCGCAGGGAAGTGGCGGTGGTCTTGAGCTGGGAGATCTCCCCATTGGCACTGATTAAGGCCTCTTGCACCGCCCTATCAGCAGCACCGTGAACGCGCTCCAGCTCCTCTCTCAACGCGGTCACGGTGATTCGCAGGTCCCGGACCTCGGCCAGTGCGACCTGGAGGTCGGCTAGAGGGATGGATGGGGTGGGGGCTTCCGTCATGGGTCCTTTTTTGAAGCACGTGTTGAAGGGTATACCTGTCAACCGGGTATCGACCGAGATCAGGCCGTCCTCGGGGTCCAGTCTTCGCGATTCAAATCCTTGGTCTACCAGAAGTGTGATTACGGCCGGAGGCCTGGATCGGGGTAGAAGTATAGAAGTCTTGGTTTTGTGTGTCAACAGTCAACCCCCGAGGCCCTCCCGGCGATGGCGTTTTTGATGACGAGGGCCGTGGGGGGTTGGTCTCTCAGGACCGCAACGGATCTTTGCCGCATGGCAGGGTATCCGCATGCCTTTTGCAGGGCGCGGAGAGAGCACTCACCTCATGCGGAGGAATGCGTCGATAAAGGGTTCCAGATCACCGTCCATCACGCGATCTAGATTCCCCACCTCTACGTTGGTGCGGTGGTCTTTGACCAGCCTGTAGGGATTGAACACATAGGATCGGATCTGGCTGCCCCAGGCGATTTCCTTCTGGGTGTCGTGCAGTTTCTGCTTCTTTTCATCCAGTTTGCCCTTCTCGATCTCGTAGAGCCGGGACTTCAGCACTTTGAGGGCCATGTCCTTGTTTCGATGCTGTGATTTCTCATTCTGGCACTGCACCACGATTCCCGTGGGGATATGGGTGATTCGGACGGCCGAACTGGTCTTGTTCACGTGCTGACCTCCCGGGCCGCTCGCCCTGAAGGTGTCGATTCTCAGGTCCTTTTCGTCGATTTCGATCTTGATATCCGTGTCGACTTCGGGGAGGACCGAAACCGACGCAAATGATGTGTGACGCCTTCCGGTGGCGTCGAAGGGAGAGATGCGCACCATCCTGTGGATCCCGTGCTCCGCCTTCAGAAAGCCATAAGCGTAAGGACCCGATACGGTGAAGGTCACGTTCTTGACCCCGGCCTCGTCGCCGGCCAGGAAATCGATGACCGTGGTTTTGAACCCCTTGGACTCGCACCAGCGCAGGTACATCCTGAAGAGCATTTCCACCCAGTCCTGCGCTTCCGTGCCGCCCGCACCGGCGTTGATGGCCACGATTGCGTTTCTCTTGTCGTCCGGTTCCCCGAGGAGCAGATGAAACTCAAGGCCCTTGATCTTTTCCTCGATGCGGGACACATCCCGTTCCACCTCCTTCAGGGCGGGTTCATCCTCTTCCTCGAAGGCCATCTGTGCAAAGAGCTTTGCATCCTCCGTCTCGCGGGAGTATCTCTCCCACTGTTCTATGCGCTCTCTCAGGTTTACCCTCTGCTGGCTGAGCCTGGATATTTCATCCCTGTCCTTCTGCCAGAAATCGGCATCGGCCATGATCTTTTCGATCTTTTCCAGCTCGTTTTGCTGTTCATCCAAGTCAAAGATGACCTCGAAGCTCATGGAGGTGGTCCAAGATATCGTTGATCCTCGCCATGATTTCCGTATTCATTTCCGGCCTCCTTGAAACAAAGATACGAGTTAGAGGGAAAGACGGCGCCTGGCAGGGCCGGGCCGCGTACCCCTTGAACCGGGCCCTACTATTCCCGCGGGGCCCTCGATGATCTTGTAACCTTATAATATATATTCAAAACAGTTTGAATCAAGGTAAGTAAGAGAAGAATTCCGGCAAAGACGTCTCCGTAGAGTGTGTAGAAGCTCCTGGAGGTCTCACTCAGGGGCACCTCCTGTTTCAATAACTGCCGTGTGAAAAGGCCACTTCTCCCGGTGATCTCACCCGCAGGGCTGATAAAGGCGCTGATCCCCGTATTGGCCGCCCTGAACAGAGGCCTTCTGTTCTCCACGGCCCGGAACACGGCCATGGCCAGATGCTGGTGGGGCGCGCTCGTCCTCCCGAACCAGGCATCATTGGTCAGGTTGAGGAGGATCTCGGCGCCGGCTCGCACTTGGGCAGCGGCGAGTTCGGGGAAAATGACTTCGAAACAGATCAATACGCCGGCGGGGAGCAGAGGGGTTGCCAGGGGTGCCAGCTTCTCGCCTGCTGCAAAGTCACCGGCGGCCGGGACCAACCGGTTCACAAAGGGGAGGAACCTTTTCAGGGGCACGTATTCGCCGAAAGGCACGAGGTGGATCTTGTCATAATGGCCGGCCATCCGGCCTTGGGGGGAAATCATGTAGGCCCGGTTGTAGAACTTTATGCCTTCCGGTTGCCTCCTGTAAGCAGGGCCGCCGAAAATGAGGGTGGAGTGCAGGTTCTCGGCGACCTTTAGGACACGCAGTGAAAGTTCGGGATGGTCATAGAAGAAAAAGGGTACCGCCGTCTCAGGCCAGAGGGTCAGGTCCGGGCCGAAGGTGGCGGCATCCAGCGAGAGTTCCTCGTATATGCGTATGGTCCTCTCCTGATACCGGGGATTCCACTTGATCGATTGGTCGATGTCGCCCTGGGCGATGGCCACCTTGAGGGTCTTCCGATGTTCTCCTCCTTCGCGAACCTGCTTGAAACGGGTCACGCCATAGAAAAGAGTGCCTGAAACGAGCAGGATCACGACGAGCGACTCCAGCTTTCCGAGGGCCATGCGAAGGAAGCCCGGATGGAAGATCAGGTTGTAGAGCAGGGCATTCGAGGCAACAAGCAGAAAGGAGATTCCGTACACGCCTGCCACGTCGGAAATCTGTATGAGGTCCAGCCAGGCGTGCTGGGTATGGCCGAGGAGACACCACGGAAAGCCGGTGAGGGCCTTGGCGCGGATGAACTCGACGCTCACCCACAGGGCACTCAGCCCTAGAACCCGGAAAGGACGAAGCTGAAAGCCCCGGGACAGGAGGGCGAAAAGCGCCGGGTATAAGGCAAGATAGAAGCAGAAAAGGGCGAGCACCCCCAGGCTTGTCAGCAGATGAAGGCCACCATAGTGCTCCAGGACCACCACGATCCAGTAAACCAGGCTGCCGTAATGGGCGACTCCAGCCGTTAGCCCCAGGGCAAAGGCGCTGCCGGCTGATTTGCCGGAGATGGCCTTGAGCAAGGGAACGAGAGCAATCCAGGCAATCCATGGCGTGTTGGAGGGGGGAAAAGCGGCGGTCAGCATGAGGCCTGAGAGGATGGCACACAATTTGTCGAGGGAGCGGATCGTCATGGATTCAGGGGCACGGGACAACGGGTTCGAAAGTCGGGGCTTTCCCCGTCAGGAGTCATCCCGGGAGGACTCCTCGGGAGTTGAGGGGGCGAGCCTTGTGATGACGATCTCGTCGACCTTTCGCATGTCCGCTGATTGAACCGTCATCTCCAGATTGTCGTGATGGACCTTCTCCCCTGCCTTCGGGATCCTGCCCAGGATGCTGATGATGAATCCGCCCACCGATTCGTAGTCTCCCTCAGGCAGCTTGATGCGGAAATGTTCCTCCATTTTCTCGATTTCCAGGCGTGCGTCGACCAGGATGGAATTCTCGTCGAGGACGGTGAGGAAAGGGGGCTCACGGTCGTGTTCATCCTGGATCTCTCCGACGATCTCCTCGAGGATGTCCTCAATGGTGATGATCCCGGCCGTTCCCCCGTACTCGTCGGTCACGATGGCCAGATGGCTCTTGCGCTCTCTGAGTTCCTTGAGCAGTTCGCTCACCCTTTTCCTGAGAGGGATGAAGTAAGGCTTTCTAAGGATATCGGAGGGTATCTTGGTCTGGGGGTCCTTTCCCCAGAGCCTGAGGATGTCCTTGGCATGGAGGATTCCTGTGATCTCATCAATGGAACCCTTGAAGATGGGGATCCGGGTGTGGCCGCAGTCCTTGACGAGATTGAGCATTTCACCCAGGGTCGCATCGCTTGAGGCAGACACGACGGATGTCCGTGGGATCATGATCGACCGTACCTGGGTGTCTTTCAGGTCCAGGACGCCGTAAACCATGTCCGATTCCTCACCGGTGATGAAACCCTTTGCCTGACCCTCGTTCATGAGGTCGTGGATCTCTTCGGTGAGGTCTTCGCCTTTCTGGACGTGGTAGGTTCTCCGGAGCAGAGATCGGATGAACCTTAACGGGCTGGTGCCTGAGTCTCCTTCCAAGGTCTCTTTGTCCTCTTGTGTAAAGGGAATTCCCCTGACTCCTCTCACGCTGCCGTCGGAGCCGGGAAGATCCAGTGGGAAATATCTTAGGTTTGTCCCGCTCCGATGTCAAGAGGGATGGTGCAAGGTGAAGGGAAGGGCTGCGCCGCGTGCGTGAATTCCTTGCGAGAGGCGCAGGTGGAGAGACGGGAGCCGTGGAAATATTGCTTGACATTCATGCATGATATGCTAATCATGATGCAGGCTTTGCATGCTACAAGGGTCCCAGGTGAGTGCGCGGGATCTCACCGGCCCTTTGGCGGGAAAGAAAGTTGGAGAAGCGGGCATAGCTCAGTTGGTAGAGCACAAGCTTCCCAAGCTTGGGGTCGCGGGTTCGAACCCCGTTGCCCGCTCCAGCGAGATTTCC
>JAFGPH010000399.1 GCA_016926135.1 Deltaproteobacteria bacterium | reverse complement strand
TTCCCCTTCGGCAGGCTCAGGGTCACTAGAGGCACAGAGGACACAGAGCCTATTCCTCTTTTCCCCAATCGGGAGATGCCGATTGGGTAAAAACAGCTCGCCTCCGGCGATCCCCTTTACCATTAACCCTTATCCCGTGTGCCATCCTATCACGCAGTTACATCTGTGGCGCAAATCAACAACCAACTTGTCAGGAGGCTTCTTTTCATTTGGCGGTATCTCCCGCCAAATGAAAAATATGGACCCCTCTGTGATCTCTGTGTCTCTAGCGCAGCCCCGCCTTCTGGGGCGGGACAAGCGGGTGGTGAAATCCCGGCCCTTCAAAGCTCCACCGGCGTCCCGTTCCCTTCCAGGGATTTCCGGGAAGCGGCCAGCACCTTCACCACTTCGAGGCCGGCCTTGCCGTCGGTCATAGGCTTCTTGCCGTTGTTCATGCAATCCACAAAGTGGCGGGTTTCAAAGGAGAGGGCCTCGATATCGTCCAGCTTGGGGGAGTACATGTCGCCCACCCGGTACTGGACCTTGAGGTGATACAACGCCTCCTTGGTCTCATAGAGTTGCACACCCTTGTCGTAGACCTTGATCTTCTCGCTGGGCTGGTTGTCGTCATAGAGGATCATCTTGGACGTGCCGCCGATCAGGGTCTGGCGAATCTTGACGGGTGAGACCCAGCTCACGTTGATATGGCCCACCTTGTTCTCCTCCATGTAGATCGTCAGGAGGGCCTTGGCAATGATCTTCTCCCCGTAGTAATGGCACCCTGTGGCGGACACCGTCAACTTCTTGAGGGGCATGATGTAGTCCATGATGGAGATGTCGTGGGGGGCGAGGTCCCAGATCACGTCCACGTCCTGCTGGAAAAGCCCCAGGTTGACCCTGGTGGAATCGTAGTAGACCAGCTCGCCGAGTTCCCCCTTCCCCGCCAGTTGCTTGATCTTCTGCACAGCGCCGGTGTAAATGAAGGTGTGATCCACCAGGAGGGTCTTGTTTTTCCCCTCCGCGAGATCAATCAACTCTTCGGCCTGTTCCACCTTTTCCGTCATGGGTTTTTCCAGCCACACATGCTTGCCCGCCTGGAGCGCTTTCCTGGCCAGGTCATAGTGGGTGGAGACGGGGGTGGAGACGGCAATGACGTCCAGGCCTGTATCGTTGATCACATCCTCCACCCTGTCCGTCATTTTGGCCTGGGGATAGAGCTTGCCTGCCGCCTTCAGGCGGTCGGAAGAGAAGTCACAGACGGCCGAGAGTTCGATGTCCGGGTTGAGATTGAAGTTTCGTGCAATGTTGGGACCCCAGTAGCCGTATCCGATTAATCCTGCTTTGATCATGTGTAACTCCTTTCGTGAAGGGAGAGGATTAAATAGCTCGTTTCACCACCCGTTCGCTGCGCTCACTCGAGACACAGAGGGCACGGAGATGTCTTTTCTTTTACCCCATCGGGAGATGCCGATGGGGTAAAAACAGCTCGCCTCCGGCACACCAGCCCCACCATATCCCATCTTCAAACTTCCGGCCATCATGGTCCTTCAACCCACTGGGATCACACCCGGGGAATATTCAGAGGCTTCTTTCCCTTTGGCGGCATCTCCCGCCAAAGGGAAAAACCCGCCCCCTCTGTGAACTCCGTGCCTCTAGCGAAGCGGGTGGTGAGACACAAACTCCTTCACGCTCTCCACCACGTACTCGACCTGCTCTCTGGTGAGCTCCGGGAACATGGGGAGCGAGAGGAGCCTCCTGGCTACAGACTCGGTCACCGGGAAATCACCTTCCTTGTAACCGAGACGGCTGTATGCCTTCTGGAGGTGAAGGGGCTGAGGGTAGTGAAGACCGGTGCCGATCCCCTTTTCCCCCAGGGCCTTCTGGAGGGCATCCCTATCGTCCACCAGGACAACGTAGAGATGATACACGTGCCGCGCATAGTCCGCCTCCACGGGGAGGGTGATTCCCTGAACACCCGAGAGCAATTCCCTGTAGAGGGCCGCGCTCCGCCTCCTGCCCTCATTCCACTTCTCCAGCCTCTTGAGCTTGATGCGCAGCACCCCTGCCTGGATCGCGTCCAACCGGCCGTTGTACCCTTCCATGTCGTGAAAGTACTTCCGGGCCTGGCCGTGGTCCCGGATCATCTTGATTTGGTTTGCAATGGCTTCATCCTGCGTGACGATGGCGCCGCCTTCCCCGTAAGCACCCAGGTTCTTGCCTGGGTAAAAGCTGAAACAACCCACCGCGCCCATGGAACCCGCCTTGCGGCCCTTGTAAAGCGCACCGTGCGCCTGGCAGGCGTCTTCGATGACGGACAGGTCATATTTCCGGGCAAGTTCCAGGATAGGGTCCATGTCTGCAGGCTGGCCATAGAGGTGGACGGGTATCACGGCCTTCGGTCGCGGCGTTAAGCCCCTTTTCAGGTAGTCTTCCAGTCTGTTCGGGTCCATGTTGTAGGTCATGGGTTCGATGTCCACGAACACCGGTCTTGCACCGGCCTGGGAAATGGCTTCAGAGGTGGCGATGAAGGTGTTCGGGACGGTGATCACCCCATCTCCCGGACCGACCCCTCTCGCCATGAGGGCAAACCGGAGGGCGTCGGTACCTGAGTTGACCCCTGCGCAGTACTTGCTGCCACAGAACGCGGCGAACTCCGCCTCGAAACCCGTGACCTGGGGGCCGCCGATAAAGGCCGCGTTGGCCATGGCTTCCCGCACCATCGGCATCACTTCCTGTTCGAGCTCTTTGAACTGGATCTTCAGGTCTACAAAAGGAACGTTCATCAGGTTTCTCCTTTCAGTCAGTGCTGAAACTTCAAAGCCCT
>JAFGPH010000398.1 GCA_016926135.1 Deltaproteobacteria bacterium | reverse complement strand
CGGCCCAGCGTTACTACAGGGACAACCGTTTCCTGTTGTACGGTGGCGGGACCCATGAAATCCTGCTGCCCAATATAGCGCGATGGGTCGGACTCTAACCCTCTAGACATGAGTTTTCAATGGAATCCAAGGTCACGGATCTACCAGCTCTCGGAGACCCTCCCGGCAGGAAGTCCCTGGGTCAGCATGTCTTTGAGCACCTGAAAATGGCGATCATCCGTGGGGAGGTGGCTCCGGGGGACCGCCTCGTGGAAAGCCGGATTGCGGAGATCCTGAACATCAGCCGGACCCCGGTCAGGGAGGCGATCCACAAGCTGGAAAGAGAGGGTCTGCTCAAAAGGCTCCCCAAGGGCGGGTTCACTGCGGTGAACCTGACCCGGGAGGACATCGAGGAGACCTTCGGAATCCGATGCGTGCTGGAGAGTTATGCGGCCCGTCTCGCCGCCGTCAACCACAAGGCGGAGGAACTCGATCCCTTGCGGAAGAAGATTGGGGAATTTCAACGGTGTCTGGATGAAGGGAAGATGGACAGGCTCCCGGGAATCAACACGGAATTCCACAACCAGTTCTATGCCCTCAGCCGAAGCCCCAAGCTGATCAAGTTGATCAATGACCTGCGCGACCAGATTTTTCGCTTCAGGAGAATCATTTTGCAGATGGAGGACATGGCCAGGGTAAGCAATGAGGATCACCGCAAGATGCTGGATGCGATCCAGACGCGGGACCTTGACCGCGTGGAGGCCCTGGTCACCGAGCACATTCTGAGAGGGCGACAGGTTGTCATCGAGGAACTGGAAAACAGACCCGGAGGGTTCTGAAACGAGGAGCACGGAGAGCCATGACAAGGGAGAGAAAGATAAGGGTTGTTCTGGGAAAACCCGGCCTGGACGGACATGACCGAGGCGCGAAGGTGGTTGCCCATGCCCTGAAGGATGCCGGCATGGAGGTGATCTACACCGGTCTCCACCAGACGGTGCCCAGTATTGTCAAACAAGCCATCCAGGAGGATGCGGACGTGATCGGGCTTTCCATCATGTCCGGTGCCCACCTCCCCATCTGCGGGAAGCTGATGGATCTGCTGAAGAAGGAGGATCTCCAGGATGTGCTGGTTCTGGTGGGCGGCGTGATCCCCAACAAGGACGTCCCGGTCCTCAGGGACATGGGCGTCCAGGGAATATTCCCGGGTGGTGCCCGTTTCGAGGAAATCGTCGGCTTTATCCAGAAGAACGTCAGAGGCTGACCGACAGCAATATCCAATGTCCAATGATCAATGATCGATGATCAACGATGGGGGGTGTTATGGGAGTAGCCACCTATACCAAGGACCAAAAGGATGCCATCAAGCAAGTGATCCTCCAGTCAGGGATCGAGGTGAAGCCGGTTTACACACCCGAGGATCTCCATAGGGTGGGCTTCGATTATCGACAGGATCTGGGTGATCCAGGAGAGTTCCCCTTCACCCGCAGCATTCACCCCATGGGCTACCGGAGCAGGAACTGGACCACCCGTCAGTACACGGGATTCGGCACACCTGAGCAGACCAACGAACGCTTCAAGCTGATGATCTCACACGGCCAGACAGGTCTGAATGTGGCCTTCGACCTTCCCACGCAGATGGGATATGACTCCGACGACCCCATGGCCGAAGGGGAGGTAGGTCGGGTGGGGATGGCGGTGGACTCCCTCAGGGACTTCGAGATCGCCTTCCGGGACATCCAGCTGAACCGGATCGGGAGCGGTCTGACCATCAATGCGGTGGCTTCCATCATGCTGGCCATGTACCAGTCCGTGGCGGAGAAGTTCGGATACAGGAAGGAGGAGATCTCCGCGACCCCCCAGAACGACATCCTCAAGGAGATGGTCGGAAGGGGAGCGTGGATCTATCCGGTGGAACCGGCGGTGAGGCTCATAGGCGATACGATTGAGTACTCCATGAAGGAACTGCCCCGGTGCAACCCCGTCTCCGTTTGCGGGTACCACATCCGGGAATCCGGGTGCACGCCGGTGCAGGAGATCTCCTATGCCTTCGAAATCGCCTTCGCCTACATCGACGAGGTGGTGAAAAGGGGTTACCGGGCCGAGGAGTTCGTGGGAGGGTTCACATTCAACCTCAACATCTACGGCAACCTCTGGGAAACGGTGGCCAAGTTCCGGGCGGCGAGAAAGCTGTGGGCCAGACTGCTTCGCGATAGGTACGGGGTGGAGGACAGAAAGGCCCTCTTCCTGAGGGGGATCTTCGGCGGAGGAGGCTCGGGAATGACCAAGCAGCAGCCGGAGAACAACATCATGCGCGGGGCCTACTACGCCCTTGCGGCCGCCCTTTCGGGCGCCCAAACAACCGCGCTCTGCTGCTTTGATGAAGCCTTCACCATTCCGACGGAAAGGGCGGCGCTCCTGTCGCTCAGAACGTTCCAGATCCTCATGGACGAGATCGGACTCCGTGACACGGTGGACCCCCTTGCCGGATCCTACTTCATGGAAACCCTCACCAAGGAAATGGAGGAGAAGATCCTGGAGGAAATGGAAAAGGTGGAAAAAATGGGAGGCATGGTGGAGGCCGTTTCCTCCGGGTACGTCCAACGGGAAGTGGCCAGGCAGGCGTACGAGTACGAAAAGAAATTGCAGGAAGGGACCGTGATCAAGGTGGGCGTCAACAGGTACACCGAAGGCGCCGATATGGAGGTGGAACTCCACGAGTACAACGAGGCATGGGCCCGGGAGCAGATCACGCAACTCAGGGAACTGAAGAAGACAAGGGATAAGACAGCCGTCAAGGAAGCCCTGAAATCCCTTGAGAGGGCTGCAAGAGAGAAAACCAACGTGATGCCTTCTCTGGTGGACTGCTGTAAGGCATACGCCACCGTGGGAGAAATGGCCAACGTCTTCAGGGATGTTTTCGGAGAGCATCGGGAACCGAGCATCTTTTGATGAGAAAGGAGGTGATCAGAGCAGAATCGAGTGCAAATGGCTTAGCAACCCGTCAACCAACAAGGAGGTTCTCAAGATGAGGAGAAAGACAGCGTTATTGATGATCGGGTTCTTTTGTGCCGCAGTTTTTTTGGTTTCCCTGCCTCAGACGAGTATGGCGGCGGATCCCATCAAGCTGACCTATGCCAATTTCCCTCCTGCGCCCACCTTCCCTTGCGTCCAGATGGAGAGATGGAAGAAGGAAGTTGAGAAGCGGACCGGAGGCAAGGTGGCCATCAGCACCTTTCCCGGCGGCACCCTGCTGGATGCCAAGAACATGATGGATGGGGTCATCGCGGGAACGGCCAACATCGGGTGCCTCTGCATGGCCTATCAGCCCGGCCGTTTCATCGTGACCAATGCCACCGCCCTTCCCCTCGGATTCCCCAATGCCACGGTGGCGAGCCTTGTGCTGTGGGATCTTTACAGCAAATACAAACCCGAAGAATTTTCCAAGGTCAAGGTTCTCACCATGTTTGCCTGTGCGCCAGCCAACATCTATGCCAAGGTGCCCGTGAAGACCCTGGAAGACCTGAAAGGCCTCCAGTTGCGAGCCTCCGGTGGGGTTGCGCAGGTGGTCAGTGCCCTGGGAGGCACACCCGTGGGGATGCCCCAGTCCGAGACCCCCGAGGCCCTTCAGAAGGGGGTGGTCAAGGGCGCGGTGTCTTCCCTGGAAACCCTGATGGATTTCAAATACGCGGAGCTCTGCAAGTACGTCACCATTTTCAACGGGCCGATTTATCCCTTTGCTGTGGTGATGAACATGGATGCCTGGAAGAAGCTGCCCAAGGACGTCCAGAAGGTGATGGACGACATGAGGGTCGAACAGAGCAAATGGACCGGGGAGTACATGGACAACCACGTGAAGGAGTCGATCGATTGGTCCAAGAAAAACCACAAGATCGAGATCACACAGCTTTCGAAGGATGAAAGGGCGAAATGGGACAAGGCCGTTCAACCCATCATCGGAAAATGGAGTGAAGATGCGAAGAAAAAGGGGTTGCCCGCGGATGCCATCATTGCGGACATGAAGACCTTTGCAAAAAAGTATGCCAAGTGATCTTTGGGGAGAGGAACCCCTTTTCATGCCGTAGGATTGCGGGCCCCCAGGGATGAGGGCCCCGCAATTCCTATGTTATTCACGCGCAGTCCCTCATGATCCGACTGGAAAGAAACCGAAGGCCAGCACAGGAGGAGGGAAATGGATTTTCTGGATAGGATGGAGCACTTCCTGAGCCGCACCATGACCTGGATCGCGGGTTTCTTCCTGGTCGCCATGGTCCTCCTCACCTGTGCGGATGTATTCTTACGCGTCACCTGGATTCCCATCCGGGGAAGCGTAGAACTCGTGGCCCTTTTCGGCTCGATCACGACGGCCTTTGCCTTAGGCTTCACCCAGATGAGACGGGGGCATGTTTCTGTGGATGTGGTGGTCAACCTTTTCCCGGAAAAGGCGAAACGGTGGCTTGGCATGATCAATGCCGCCGTCGGCTCTCTCTTTTTTGCGATCGTGGCATGGAGGATTGCAGCATGGTCCACCACCATCTGGAGGACGGGGGAGCTCACCGAAACCCTCCGGTT
>JAFGPH010000057.1 GCA_016926135.1 Deltaproteobacteria bacterium | reverse complement strand
GCCCCCCGGTGCACATTGTCTCCCCCCAGGTTGGTGTTCACGATGAGTGCCTGCTCGGGGTTGTCGTGGTACTTCAGGGCAAGATAAATCACCGACGGGACCGAGTCTTCCACGTAACAGGCCGTACTGAGTCGCCGGCCCACCACCTCTTCGTCGGAGTCCGCCAGCCACGCTTGGTAGGGAAGGCCATACAGGGGGTTCTTCTGCTCCCTGATCTTTTCGAGGATGAGCTCCCGAAGGGGCTTTCCTGAAAGCACCTCCAGAAGGAGCTGAATGAGAAGTCCGGCTGCATCCGCCATCTTCTCGCCGAGGTGTGTCAGGGAAAGATGCTCCAGGGCTGCCTCCCTGGCTTTGGCCGGAGAATCCCTGTGATAAACAACGATGGGCGCCAGGCCGACCAGGCCGCCGATGTGCTTTTCCGTTACCCCGCACTGGGAAGCGGGTTTGCCCTGCGCATAGTGGGTGAAAAAGTGGCGGTGGTATTCCTCCACGTAGGTGTCGCGGTGATTTCCGGGTGTGGTCATGAAGGCGATGTAGCGTTTCAGGTAGTCTTCCGAGGAGTAGCCGCGATTCGCATTCAGGGATTCGATCAGCAGGCCGCAGAGCTTGAGATTCAGGGTATTCTCGCCGGCCTTCAGGAATTGATGATAATGGATGCCTCGTTTTCCCCAATACTGCGCCTGCTCGTGAAGGATGTTTGCCTTATCATTCAGGGGGGTGTAGGAGGATCGCCACAGGATGCTGTCCGGATGGGGGTTCCTGGGTGCAAGGTAGTCCGTCACGAAACCATAGTCCCTCCTGAGGGCCAGGGTATCGTAGTACCAGTGGACCGGCATGGCCAGGGCGTCGCCGACAAAGAGACCGTAGATTACGCCCCGGCAGCGCGATTCCTCCGGTAAGGCTCTGGATTCGTTTTGCATACCTGATGCCTTTGTCTCTCAAGATGGCGGTTTTTTTTGAAATAGAAACAGGGCCTCGAGGACCCTGTTTAAAGGTTTTTCTACGCGTACCTGCAAAGAAGTTCTTATCAGTCCCCGATGTTGATCGCCCTGGAGGCATCGTCGATGCAGTTCTTGAGGTCGTCGTCGGAAACCTTTTTAGGATTCTTGAGATCCTCTATGCGGCATACATACTCGTTTCCAGCCTTGTCCTTTACCCAAACAAATCTCTGCGGATGAACGTCTTGCTCGGCCATGTCCCTTCTCCTTTCAGAATTGAATAGAATTTATTTCAATATACTAAGAACCTAGGTGCCTTTGTCAAGCGCTTTTGAGGCGCTCCCCACACCGGATGGGCCATCGCAAAACCGTCTTCGAGCTGATTCTGCTGCAATCAGAACAGTCTCCGGGAGGTTGCCGGCAATACTTGCCTCGGGAAAAAAACGCCTTACATTTTCATATTACTGAAATAAGGGGGTAAGGAAATATGGGAATGCCGGATGAGATTGTGCGAAAAAAGTTCTACGAAGGGTGGTCTTCCTTCGTGCAGAGCCTGGAAGAGTCCGTAGCGGTGCTCGAAAAGGAGATCGACTTCACGTCCAAAATGGTCAATGCGTGCACCCTTGAATGGTGTGAGGCCACGGAAAGGGCCATAGATGACATCAGCAATTCCCTTTTCGCCATCAGTGAGCCTGCCTGGTTGTCTTCCGAGGACTCCGGAAAACTGAAGGCGCTGAAGCGCAGGGTACACGACGTGTACGCGCGCTACAAGTCCGCCGCTGCCAAGCGCTAGGCGGAGAAGAAGGAATAGGGAGAACAACGTATACCCATGCAACTGGAAGCTGTAAAAAGTGATCTGGCGGCCCTTTTCGGGTCTCAGCGCCTGGCGGCTCTGGCGACAGGAGGCGGTGGACACCCTTACACGAGCCTGGTTGCCTTCGCGCACAGCGACGATCTTAAGTCGCTCTTCTTTGTGACCGGCAGGGCTACCCGCAAATACGCGAACCTCACGAAGGATCCCCGGGTGGCCATGCTCGTGGACAACCGCAGCAACGAGACCTCTGATTTTCGGGAGAGCATGGCGGTGACGGCCACGGGCAGAGCAGGGGAAATTCAGCGAACCGAGGCTGAGGAGCTTGTCCGCGCCTACCTTGCCAAGAACCCCCACCTGGAGGACTTCCTCTCTTCACCCTCCTGCGCCCTGATCCGGATCAGGGTGGAGAGATACTACCTGGTGCAGCGCTTTCAGAACGTTGTGGAGATCCGGGTGAAGCCATGAACCTCATCCTGCCCCTGGAACGGATCGGTGAGCCGGATCGGGCTCGGACCGGAGGAAAGGCCTTTGCCCTGGCGGTGATGCAGCGCCGGGGCCTGAAGGTTCCCCCTGCACTTTGCATCTGCACCGATGCCTACCAAATGTATGTGGATGCAACGCTCCTTCGGGATCGCATCTTCCTGGAAATCCGCCGCAAGGCCTTCGAGGACATGCGGTGGGAGGAGATCTGGGACACGGCCCTCAGGGTTCGCAACCTCTTCCTGAAGACCCCCATCCCACTTCCCCTGGAAAAGGAACTGGCAAGCGCCGTGGAAGCGGCCTTTGCGGGAAAACCCGTGAGCGTGCGGTCATCGGCGCCTGGAGAGGACTCTTCCAGGAGCAGCTTTGCGGGGCTGCATGAATCCTATGTAAATGTTCGCGGTGTCGGGGCGATCCTGGACCGCATCCGGCAGGTGTGGGCCTCCCTGTGGTCGGACCGGGCATTGCTCTACCGCCAGGAGCTGGGTCTGGATGTGCGCGGGAGCGCCATGGCCGTGGTGGTTCAGGAAATGGTGCTCGGCGAGAGATCGGGCGTGGTTTTCGGACAGAGCCCCGTAAATCGGGAAGAGGCCGTGGTGGAAGCGGTCCACGGCCTCAATCAGGGGCTGGTGGACGGCACGGTTCAGCCGGATCGCTGGATCCTGGAGCGGGCAACGGGGGTTATCCTGTCGCACACCCCGGCTGTCAGGGAAAAAAGCCTGAGGGCCGATGAGACGGGGGTTCGGCTGGAGCCGCTCCCTCCCGAGCTTCAGCGCAAGCCCCCGCTCGATGAGGGGGAGGTCTCGGAGGTATTCACCCTCGCGCTTGGGGCAGAGGCGCAATTCGCTTCGCCCCAGGACGTGGAATGGACCTACGCGCGGGGCATCCTGCACCTGCTGCAAGCCCGACCCATCACCACCCCGGCAGCCGGGGAGGGGGACCAGCGGCCCTGGTACCTGAGCCTGCACAGAAGCCTCGAGAACCTGAAGGCCCTTCGCCGTAAAATCGAGTCGGAATTGATTCCGGCCATGGTGGAGGAGGCGGATCAGCTGCAACACACCGATCTCTCAATCCTCTCCGACGAGGGTTTGGCGTTGGAGATCGAGGCCCGCCTGGAACGGCACAGGAAATGGCTGGGGGTTTACCGGGAGGACTGCATCCCCTTTGCCCATGGGATACGGCTGTTCGGCCAGGTGTACAACGACGTGATGAAACCGGGCGACCCTTTCGAGTTCGTGAGCCTGCTGGCGGAGACGGGCATGGTGAGCGTTCGGAGAAATCAGGCCCTGGAAGACCTCGCATCCAGGATTCGCAGCGACGGGGCGCTTTCGGAAGCGCTCCGGACGGGGAATACCCGGGATTGCGCCCCCGACTTCCTAGAGGCCCTGGAAAGGGTCGAAAGGGAATACGGGGACCTGTCCTGGGGTTCATCCCGGTTCGGCCAGGACAGGGGCGCACTCATCCGGTTCCTTCTGGAGATGGCCGGGAATCCCCCCCGCGCGGAGAGAAAGAGCCGGGAGGGAAGAGATGGGCTGGAGGCCGAATTTCTATCGAGGTTCGATGCTTCCCAAAAGTCCTATGCCCGCGAACTGCTGGATATCGGCAGGTCCAGCTACCGATGGAGGGATGACGACAACATCTTCCTGGGAAGAATCGAAGGTCAACTGCTGCGAGCCGTCGAGGAGGGGAAGCGCCGCATCCGGGCGCGCTGCTCCGGGGAGATTGGCGCGCCGGAGGCCACGCAGGTGGTGCGGAGCCTCAGGTCCGGGGAGGATCTGCGCGGGTCCTGCGAGATGCCTTCCGGCGAGACCCGGGAAGCGGATTTCGAGATCCGGGCCAGGCAGATCGTCGGCCAGCCGGCAGGCCCTGGCGTGGGCGTGGGAAAGGCGCGCGTGGTTGCCACCACGGAGGAACTCCTCCGGTTCCGGGCCGGCGAGATCCTGGTGTGCGATGCGGTGGACCCCAACATGACCTTTGCGGTGCCGCTCGCCGCAGGCATCGTGGAGCGCAGAGGGGGCATGCTGATCCACGGGGCCATCATTGCCCGGGAATACGGCATCCCCTGCGTGACCGGGGTGGCGGACGCAGCGAGCGTGATTCAAACGGGCGACACGGTCACGGTGGACGGTTTCCTGGGGCTTGTCATTCTGGGGGAGACGGTGATCCAGAGACCGGGAACTGAGCCTTGACGGCTTCGTAAAAAGTCCGTTTTCAATGTCATTTCGAGCGGAGCGAGAAATCTGGTAGTCCTAACACCATGAAATCAAAAGATTTCATAGTCGATTGATAACAGCCAACAGCATCCGAGAACTTGCAATATCCTGAGGGCCTTTGTCGTTCACCCCCGCTACGCGCGCAGTGAGGCCGTGGCCCTGGCCGTCAGGAATCTGGGAAGGGTGCAGAAGCCGTCGGGCGCATGGAGGGCGCCAGTTCCCTTTTATCAGACGGTCAATGCCCTCGCCCACCTGGACTCCGGGGAGGGAGATGCCCAATTGGCTCCCGCCTTTAAGCGTCTTCGGAGGAGCCAGAGGCAGGACGGAACATGGAGTCGAGCCCAGCCTGAATGGCACACCTTTCTGGTCATTCACGCCCTGAAGAACAAGGGGGAACTTTAGGGGTTATCGGGGCGGGTCACCGCACTGGAGTGCCGGATCCCGGGATGGCTCCAAATGCTGCACGCCGGCGCAATGGGGCGCTCCCTGCCGGCAGAATCCTGAGGAGGAGTCCATAATGGGGATGGGGTTCAAGTTCAAACAGGAAAGCATGACCCCCGACGCCTTCCCTGTCTCAGGCTTATCCAAGGTCTTCGGGCTAGCGGTTATCCTGTGGTTCTGAGCCGAGATCTGCACACCTAGATCAGACTATCACTCCAATCCTGTACGAAAGTGTCTTTCACCGAAAGCTGCTGAAACCTTCAGCAGACTCACGGGGGACTTGCTTATCGTAAGCGCCACTCCGAGCAACTAGGAATTTGACCGCATCTCCAAACCAATACCCCGATCCAGGATATAGAAAGCTCCCGCCTCGACAGGCACAAGGTCCAAGATATTGACGTCGTGCACTGAGGCAGGAGTTACGTGAACCCAGCACGGGATGTTGCCCTTCAGGTCCAACAGGGTGTGGGCCTTCACGGCCGCCTTGGTCTTGCGGAATGAGGCCCAGGGGAAAAGCGACAGGCACAGATCGATGGTCGTAGAGTCGAAGGCGTAGGCGGTCTGTGAAAGCTCCACTGCAAACTCGTCGTTGCGATATAGTTCCCGTGCCGTACGGATCAGGACTTGTGCCAGGTCGGCCCAGATGCGCCAGTCGCGGCGTTCGTTGGCGTGGGCAAGTGTGCTCTTGGACACCTTGCCACGAATGCCCATGTGATACAGCTTGGCTGGATGAGCGCGCAGGCAGCACTCGATGTCTCGCAGGCTCTCGCGGTATGCGAGTTGGGCAAAGGCCATGCAGAGGAATTGATCCATACAGGAAAAGGATTTGACATACCGTTCGCCGCCATGTCGAGTCACACAGGCCGCGAACTCCTTGTAGGGTAAGAACTCCATCACTTGGGAGAAGATGGTCCGTCCTCGGTTCATGCGCCGCCTCCCGGTGGTTTCCGGGATTATGGCTCATTCCGAGATTCAAATCGTTCCGGTTCTCAACGTGGGAATATTCACTCATTCTCAATCAGTTACCCCGTCCGACAGGAATTTTCCTTGGACGGCCGTGTGATTTTACCTAATAACCGAACTGAGAAAAAAGAACTTTAGAGTATTTTGTCGTATCTGATTGAAAAGGAGCATAAATGTCTACTGAACCAAATATGAAATCGAGCATCTTATCCAAGATCTTAATGGGCCTGGCTTTTTTGATGTTACTGGGTATAGGCGTTTCATTATTTTTTAATACCGACGCTGGTTGGCCCCATTGGGCCGGAGCTGGTCTGGGTGTTTTAGGCGCCATAGCGATTCTTTTTCCCCCCAAAGCATATCCCTTTGGAATGATCTTGACTTTTATATGCGCTCTATTCGGCCTTGGTGCCATTCCCTGTCATATAAGTATCGGCGCCTCAGCAGCGCAATCGGTAGTTTTTGCCTTGGCAGGCCTGATAGGCGGTATAGGCCTGCTTCTGGCCCGAAAGAAAAGGGGATCTTAAATGAGATACCCGCCCATGAGTGTCCAATTAATACCTGAATTTTGCATCGTCATGAGTATCTGAAGGTTGTCGTTTCAAGTATTTCCCCATTTTCCGTGCAAGAAATTTCTTGCTCACGAAGCGTTCAAAGTGAATCGACAAGGCCACAGCGTGCCCTGCACCCACGGCCGGACTTTGGCTCTGGCGTGATCAAGGAATCTCAGGAATTTCTGCATGGAGGGGGTCCTGGTATCGTAGATGGAGAATTTGACCTGATCCCGGTTGTTATGGAATGCCAATTTTGCAGCTATGAGCAGAAGCTTGAGCCGGGCGATCCGGATGGTGTTGTCCTGTATGCCTGTGAGTGGATCGGGCTCCTTTGAAGCTGGCTCCCGGGTGCTTTTCTGGGCGAGCATCTTGTAATACCGCCACAGGTTATAGGCCATGAGAACGATCTGAAAGTAGGCATTGTTGTTCTTGAACTTGGCAGAGGGGATGGCATCCAGACCCTCGCGCTTGGCCTCCCCGATCAGGTTTTCCGCATCGGCCCTCTTATCGTACCGGGCAGTGATCTTGTGGGGCTTTCCGCGCAGGTTGGTACAGAAGACCCGGTAGGTGTATTGATCCTCCTCAAACAGTTCCCCCTGAAGGGGCTGTCCGGGAGAAGCGTCTTGTTCATTCGGAATCCGCATGGCGACAAACCGGCATGGGAACTGCCACCCCAGGGGCCGGTAGACGCAACTATTGTACTGGATGGGGCTACGCCGTCGGGGCTGGTACCAGGCTGCTGGGTCAAAGGGGGGCTTGGCTCTCTTGTTGGCAATGATGAACTGAAAGCCTGCTTTGGTGGCTGCATGGACACTCTCCCAACAGAAGAACTCTCCGTCAGCCCTCAAGAGAACCTTCTTCACGCACCCGGGCAAATGGTCTTTGATTTAGCTGATGAAAACAGCACATTCCTCCCCATCCAGGACGCCTCCCTTGCGGAGCTTACCCAGAAGGCGTTCCCGGGTCTCATCCACAAAGCACAGCACAGGGCGGTATGCCTTCTTGCCTCGATGGGAGGTGTTGTATCCCTTTCGGCCCCCTTGCTGATTCCCGTAGACGGTTTCCGCAGTGGTATCGACACTGAGGTGGACCCT
>JAFGPH010000397.1 GCA_016926135.1 Deltaproteobacteria bacterium | reverse complement strand
GGCCCTTACCACAGCCCTTTCCATCACCCTCGCAGCGAGGAGCCCCACCACGGTGAGATCCGCCTCAATCTGACCGGTTGCAGAGGCGAAGATCGTGTCGCCGTCAAACATCGTGTGGGCGGGCCTCATGGTCCTGGCATAGCCGTTCTGGGCCATGGAGGCAAGTTTCGTGGCCTGGGCCTTGGTCAACCCGGCATTGGTGGCCACCACCCCGATCGTCGTATTCCCTGCAAAGAGGTTCCTCTTCTCGGCGCAGGACTCCACCATGAGTTCTTCCGTGCTCATGAGCGTGGTGTGATCCTCGTTCAGAGGACCTGCCACTTTCTCACCTGTGGTGGGATCCATGACATCCCCCAGACAGTTCACCGCCACCAGGGCCCCCACTTTCAACTCCCCGGCCTGAAGGGCGTACCAACCCAGGCCGCTTTTCATGGCCCTCTCCATTCCGAGGATCTTCCCCACCGTGGCCCCTGTTCCGGCGCCGATGTTGCCTTGCCTGGATTCCATGCGGTTTGCATTTGCGCAGGCCTCATGCCCCATGGCCCTGTCCGGCCTGATTCTGTGATCCCCGATGGTGAGGTCGAAAAGCACGGCCCCGCAGACAATGGGGACCCTCGTCACCTGAACGTCAAACCCGATGTTCCTCTCCTCGAGGTATTGCATGATGCCGCCGGCCACGTCCAGCCCGAAGGCGCTTCCCCCCGACAGGAACACGGCGTGGACCTTTTCCACCAGGTTGACGGGATTCAAGAGGTCAGTCTCCCTGGTCCCCGGCGCCCCTCCCCTCACGTCCACGCCGACCGTGGCGCCCTCTTCATGGATGATCACCGTGCATCCCGTTGCGGCTTCCAGGTTCTGGGCATGCCCCACCTCGAGGCCTTCGATATCCGTGAAGGCCAGTTCCCTCACTTTCTCCGCCATCTTATCCCTCCATCCATGTCCCTGAAAGGTCTCACAACGCCGAGCGCTTGTCAACGAGGCACCACATGAGTCGCATTTGACGAATCCTGACGAGCCGTTCAGAGCTCTACCGGAAGGTGTGCCTCTCCATCCTGTTGTTGGCGGAGATCTTCCGAAGGCGAATGACGTCCGTTTTCTTCTTGACAATGACAGAGCCGGGGGATAACTTTTGTTTTACACAGCAAACCCAAGTTCTAATAGTAAAACCAAGTGGCATGAAGAAAGGGCCATCCACGGAAGAACGTTATCTGGTCCCGGCCGTAGAGCAGGCTTCACGGATACTGTTCTGCCTTGCCCGGGCCGATTCCTCGTACATGAGCCTCACCGAGATCTGCAGCCAGGTGGGCGTTCACAAAAGCAAGGCCTTCTCCATCCTCGGGACCCTTCAGAAATCAGGCCTCGTTCAGAGGAATCCAGAAGGCAAGGGCTATTCCCTGGGGCCCGGCCTGATCGAACTGTCCCGGAGGTTCCTGGATAACCTGAGTGCGCCGACACTGGCCGAACCCATCCTCGACGATCTTGCGAGAAAGAGCGGGACAACGGCTGCGTTGGGATTGATAGCCGGGAAAAGCGTCTTTGTTGCGGCGAAGCGTGAAGGGGGAAGGCCCATCGTGGTTACCATGCGTGTGGGACACCGTTTCCCGATCACCTATGGGTCCCATGGCAAGGCCATTGCCGCATTTCTTCCGAAGAAGGAACTGCAAGGTCTCCTCAAAGACAGGAAGCTCTATTTCCATGGGGACCCGGGCAGATTCGACAGGGAAAAACTCATGGCTGAGATCGAAGAATGCCGCCGGAGGTGGTTTGCGCAGGACACAGAGGAGACCGCCCCGGGCCTCCATGCCGTGGCTGCGCCGGTACTCGGTCCTAACGCGCGGCCCATAGGTTACATGGTTGTGCTCGGGCTGCCCTCGGCAGAGGCGACACGTCGGTTCGGACCGCTCGTGGCCGAGGCGGGAAAGGCCCTTTCAAGACAACTGGGAGCCAGGGTAGAAGGATAGAGGCAATAGAAAGGAGGACGGGATGTCAAGGAAACTGTTGCTGAAGGAGTTGGGCCGTTACCCCGTTGGGACCTATGCGGACATCCTTTACAGAAACGCCCTGCTCCGGGCGGACAAGGAGGTCTTCATTTACGGGGACCGGCGGCTCACTTTTTCCCGGTACAACGAACGGGTGAACAGCCTCGTTCACGCCCTTCATTCACTCGGTCTCAAGAAGGGAGACGGCATAGGCATCCTCTCCTGGAACTGCCTGGAGTGTACCGATATCACGGGCGCGGCCATGAAGGGAGGGTTTGTGGTGTCCCCCTTTAATCCAAGGATGCAGGCCGAGGAACTCGATTACCTCATCAATTACTCGGAGGTGAAGGCCTTGTTTGTGGGCCCCGAACTGGCGGCGGCGGCGGACGGACTCAGGGCCCGGTTGAAGAATGTCATGCACTACGTTGCCATCGAACAGCCTGCCGGGGGGATGATCTTCCATAACGAGCTTCTCACTGCCTTCCCCACGGATGAGCCGGATGTGGATGTGCAGGAGACAGACCCCTTCATCATCTTCTATACCAGCGGTACCACGGGCACCCCTCGCGGCGCGGTCTACACCCATATCCGCAAACTGGAGGAAGCCCGAACCAAGGTCCTCCAGGTGGGACTCAAGCCCCACCACAAACACATCATGATTCTCCCCCTCTTCCACATCGGCGGATGGTCTCACTTCTGGGCCTTTTTCTATGTGGGGGCCAGCAACGTCATCATGGCCCAGCGGTCTTTTGATCCGAAGGCCGTCCTCCAGAGCCTTCAGGATGAGGAGGCAACCGACATTCATATCGTCCCGACCCACCTCGTCGGCTTGCTGGCCGTTCCCGGTGTGGAGAAATACAATCTCCAGCACCTCGAGCGAATGTGGTACGCCGCCTCCCCCATGCCGGTGGAACTGCTCCGGAAGGGGATGGCCACCTTCGGGGAGGTATTCGCGCAGGCCTATGGACAGTCCGAATCGGGTCCGGACATCGCGATTCTCACCAAAGAAGCCCATCAGGTCCTGGACAAATCCCCGGAAGAACAGAAGGTGCTGGCCTCCTGCGGCCAGCCCTGCATCGGCGTGCACGTGAGGATCCTTGATGAAGGTAACCGCGACGTGGAGCCCGGCGCGGTGGGCGAGATTGCCGTACGGAGCAAGTCCATTATGGTGGGTTACTGGAGGAAACCCGAGGATACGGCCAGGACCATCGTTGACGGGTGGCTCCACACGGGAGACATGGGCTACTACGATGAGAAGGGGTTCATCTATATCGTGGACAGGAAGAAAGACATGATCATTACCGGAGGAGAGAACGTTTTCCCCAGGGAGGTGGAAGAGGTGCTCTATCGGCACCCTGCGGTGCTGGAGGCCGCCGTGATCGGTATTCCCGACGAAAAGTGGGTGGAGAGAGTCCACGCAGCGATCATCCTCAAGGAGGGACAGAACCCCGCTGCAGAGGATGTGATGAACTTCTGTAAAGACCATCTCGCCCGCTACAAGGCGCCGAGATCCATAGAATTCGTGGATGACCTCCCCAAGAACCCGCAAGGGAAGATCCTGAAGCGGGAACTCAGAGACAGGTACTGGCAGGGAAGGGAGAGGAAGATCTGAGCAAAAGGGCCATGCATAAAGAACCAGGAAGGGGATGGCACAGGAGAAGAGGATGACCGATGGCGGAAAGGAGACCGCAGAGCGGGGTAGCCCGATTCCGGTGTGCGCCCGGGTGTGGAAGTGCTCCTGGGCCCCGACATCAGACGAACACAAAGGAGGAAGATGGGATGTCCAAAAAAAGGGCGGATACGGCGGGCAGGAAGATTCCCGGGGCAGCACCGATCACCTTGAGGGTGAACGGGGTGGATTATGAACTGACGGTTGGCAGCCGACCTGGAGAGGTGGAGCCCGGCCATACGCTTTCCCACACGATCCGGGAAACCCTGGGACTCACAGGCACCAAGGTATCCTGTGACGAGGGCGCCTGCGGAGCCTGCACAGTGATCATGGACGGGAAAGCGATCCTTTCATGCAAGACGTTGACCGTGGAATGCGATGGAAAGACGATCACCACCATTGAGGGTCTGAGGAACGCCGAAACCGGCGAGCTCGATCCCCTGCAGCAGGCCTTTATCGATCATACGGCCTTTCAATGCGGTTTCTGCACTCCAGGCATGATCATGACTTCGAAGGCCCTTCTCCATGAAAATCCGTCACCCACGGAGGAAGAGGTGAAGGAGGCCCTTTCGGGCAACTTCTGCCGGTGCGTCAGCCACTACCACGTGGTTCGGGCGGTCATGTCCGTTGTGGACAAAGGGAGGTAACCATGGGCGAGACATACCGATACATCGGGAAAGCGATTCCCCGCAGAGACGCCGTCGATATCGTCACCGGGGCTGCAGAGTACATGGACGACCGCAAGTTTCCCGGTCTCCTTCATGGAAAAGTGCTTCGAAGCCCTTACGCCCATGCACGGATCAAAAAGATCGACAAGAGCAAGGCCCAAGCCCTGTCGGGAGTAAAGGCGGTTCTCACGTGGCAGGATATCCCCGACTTCCGGGGAGGTACGCCCAGAAACGTTCGCATCCTCGATAGCAAGGTCCGATACGTGGGGGATGCCGTGGCCCTCGTGGCTGCCACTACGGAAGAGATCGCCGAGGAAGCCCTCGATCTCATCAGCGTGGAATACGAGGTGCTGCCGGCAGTCTTCGATATCGATTCCGCCTTGAAACCCGGTGCACCTGCCATTTACGACGAATACCCCGACAACATCTTGCCGGGAGGGACCATCATCTACGGACTTAACTGTCTGAAGGGCGTGCTGAGAGGGGATGTGGAAAAGGGGTTCGCGGAGGCCGACGTCATTACGGAAGGGACCTTCGGGTACGAGAACATACCCAATGCCCTCCCGCCCGAATCCGTAGGGGCGGTGGCCCAGTGGGAGGACCCTGACAGGCTGACCGTCTGGGGAACCAGTCAGGCCCCCTACATGGACAAGGTGACCCTCTTCCACGTCTTCAACAGGCAGGTGGAGGTCAGAAGCATCGGCTCCCACGTAGGCGGCGGATTTGGGACAAAGATCATGTGCTGGCAGGTGGAATCCTACGCAGCGCTCCTCAGCAGGGCCACCAGGCTGCCCGTAAAGGTGGTCTTCACAAAAGAAGAACACCTGGCATGCTTTGTCTTGAGACTCGGCTCCCGCATCCACGCAAGGGTGGGGATGAAAAGGGACGGCACCCTGACGGCCATACAGGGAACGTGGTATGTGGATACCGGCTACTATTCGTTCACGACGCAAGCCCAGGTTGCGATAGGTTCAGGGGAGCTCATGATCATGGCCCAGTGCCCCAACTGGGATCTGAAGAACCATGTGGTGGTAACGAACAGGAATGCCTCCGGTTCCATGAGGGGGTTCGGGGGTCAGGAATTGAAGTGTGCATTCATTCCTCTTCTGAGTCTTGCCATGGAAAAGGCAGGGCTTGATCCTTTCGAGGTGCTCCGGAAGAATTTCGTCAAGCCTGGCGGAGGCTACTACTGGCGGGACGGCAGGTGGTACGATTTCAGGGGTGTGGATTTCTCGAATGCCATGGACAGGGGAGCGGAGACTTTCGGGTGGAAGGAGAAATGGAAAGGCTGGTTAACCCCGAGCGCCGTGAACGGCACAAGGCGGCGGGGCATAGGCGTAGGGGTCCATGGAAACGCCGATATCGGAGAAGACGCCTCCGAGGCTTACGTGCAGCTCGGCTCCAACGGGACCGCCACGATCTTTCTCTGTGTGGCTGAACACGGGACCGGGCAGAAAAGCAACTATGTCAAGATGGTCGCTGAGGTGCTTCAGATACCGCTGGAGCGTATCTCCATGACGCCCGCCGATTCCCTTGTCACGCCTTTCGAGTTCGGCCCTGTAGGCTCCAGGGGGACTTACGCTATCGGCAGCGCGGTCATCAATGCCGCTGAGGATGCGAGGAGGCAGCTCCTCGAATTGGCCGCGCCCAAGCTCGGTGCATCCCCCGATGAACTGGATACCGTTGATGGGGTTATCTTTGTGAAGGACGACCCGAACAAGTCCCTGAAATGGAGGGCCATGGGAAACGACCGCACCATCCTGGGGTACGGCCGTTTCGAACCCGATTTCACCATGTGCAACTGCATGATGAGCTTTGTGGAGGTCGAGGTCGATTCAGAAACTGGAAAGGTAGACCTCATCCGCGTCGTCAATGCCACCGATGTGGGCAAAATCATCGATCCCCAGGGCCTGGAAGGACAGCTCAATGCATGTTTCGGCACCGCTGGTATAGACAGTGCAATCTTCGAGGAGACGATTCTCGACCGTCGGACGGGACATATCGTTAATGCCAACATGATCGATTATAAATGGCGCACCTTCAGCGAGTTGCCCGTGATCGACAAGGTGGTCCTGGAGACTCCTTTCCCCAGCCACCGCTTCCGTGCCGTTGGGGTGGGGGAGATCGCCACATCTCCGGGGCCATCTGCCGTGCTCATGGCCGTCTCCAATGCGGTTGGCACATGGATGCACGAGTACCCCATGACGCCCGACAGGGTCCTCCAGGCCGTCAAAAAGGCAATGGATTCGAGGAAGGGAGGCAGGAAATGAAATCGTTCGCACACTACAATGCACGATCGCTGCGGGAGGCCTCAAAGCTCCTCACAAGATACGAGGGAAAGGCAAAGGTCAACGCGGGCGGCACGGACCTCCTGGGCGCCATGAGAGACAAGAGTATCCCCGTGTATCCGGAGGCGGTGATCAACATAAAGACCATAGAAGGTCTCGACTATATCAAGAAAGACGCAAAGGGGTTGAAGATAGGGGCACTCGCCAGGCTGGCCGACATCGCACACTCCCCTGAGGTCAGGGAAGGATATGGACTTCTCGCGGAGGCGGTCCACTCAGTGGCGACCCCACAGGTCAGGAACATGGCGACCGTCGGCGGGAACCTGGCACAGGATGTACGGTGCTGGTATTACCGTTATCCGCGACAGATAGGGGGTCCCATCGTCTGCCTTCGGAAGGGGGGGAAAATCTGCAACGCCCTTTTGGGCGACAACCGGTATCACTCCATCTTCGGCGCCGCTCCCGTGAGTCAATACCCATGTTCAGGCCAT
Source organism: Deltaproteobacteria bacterium (assembly GCA_016926135.1). The sequence goes on along the minus strand of JAFGPH010000397.1, from coordinate 4,844 downwards.
TGTCCAGCAGGCACCCGCATTCAATCCTTTCTTGATCATGTGAAGGCAGGAGACCTCGACAGGGGGGCGCGGACCCTCATGGACCACAACCCCATCCCGGCCATCACGGGCCGGGTGTGCCCGGCCTTCTGCGAGGCCTACTGCAACCGGAACGAATTTGACGAGCCGGTGGCAATCCGCTCCATCGAGAGGGGTCTGGGCGATTACCTTCTCCAAAAAAGCGAGCAGTTCTACGGGAAGCCCGCTCGTCTGTCGGGCAAAAGCGTCGCCATCGTCGGTTCCGGGCCTGCGGGCCTGACGGCAGCCTACTACCTTCGAAAAGCCGGTCACCGGGTAGTGGTTTTCGAACGGCTCCCGAAGGCGGGGGGCATGCTCACCCATAGCATTCCCTCCTACCGTCTGCCCAGGCATGTCGTGGAAATGCAGATAGGCGCGATCCAGGGCATGGGCGTTCAGATCCGTGTGGGGGTAGAGGTCGGATCGAAGGTCACCATCCCTCAGTTGATGGAGGAATTCGACGCCGTCTTCCTTGCAGCGGGGGCGTGGAAGGAACGTTCCCTTGGCGTGGAGGGCGAAGATATAGCCTCTTCGGGGCTGGGTTTTCTCAACCGGGTGAGCGCCGGGTCCAAGGAGATACCCGGAAATCGGGTAGCCATTGTGGGCGGGGGAAACGTGGCCATCGACGTGGCGAGGACGCTCCGTCGCCTCAATGCCAAGCCGGTCGTCCTCTATCGCAGGAGCAAAGCGGAAATGCCCGCCCTCAAAAAGGAGTTACAGAAGGCAGAGGCCGAAGGCGTCGAATTCAGTTTCCTCACCCTGCCTGCACACCTCTCCCGGTCCGCCGACGGGGTGGTTCTTGAGTGCGTCAGGATGAAACTCGGAGCGCCCGACGGATCGGGCAGGCCGAGACCGGAACGTGTCCCCGGCTCCGCCTATGTCATCACTTTCGATGCGGTAATCCAGGCCATTGGAGAGGAACCTGATTACACGATCCTGCCCGAGGAAGTCCGGGAACAGGCCAAAAGAGCCTCTGTCCTGTCCTTTCGTAAGAAAAGCCTTTTTCTGGGTGGCGACTTCCTTACCGGACCGTCCACCGTGGCCGCAGCCGTCGCTGCAGGGAGGGAAACGGCTTCGGAGATAAGATCCTCCTTTGGCGAGAGGGTATCCTCGCAAGCCAAGGGAGAGAAGGCTTACGCCTTCGTGAGGCCTTTCCTGGATGTCACCACGTCTCGCATTCCCCGGCGGGAACTCCCTGCATCCGAAGGGGTGGTTACCCTTGATGCAGAGGATTTGCCCGGTCACCGTGAGGGGGACATGGAACGGGAGGCCCACCGGTGCTTCAACTGCGGCTGTCTTGCCGTGGCGCCCTCCGATGTGGGTATCGCCCTGGTGGCCTTGGACGCCAGGATTGTGACGACAAAGAGGAACCTCACTGCAAAGGACTTCTTTCGTGCGAGCGCCACCCGCTCCACAGTCCTCGAGCCGGACGAACTGATCAAGGAGATCCGTATCCCGAAGCCACCGGCGGGTGCCCGCCAGAGGTACGAGAAATTCACTCTCAGAAAGCCCGTCGACTTCGCCATCGTCAGCGTGGCATCGTTGGTGACAGCAGAAGGCGGCATCTGCAAAGATGCCCGAATCGTCCTCGGGGCCGTAGCGCCTGAACCGGTAAGGGCGAAGAAGGCCGAGGACGCCATCAAGGGCCGGTTGATCAATGAGACGACGGCTGCGGAGGCCGCTGAACAGGCGGTGGCAGGGTCCATGCCTCTGCCCATGAACGATTACAAGATCGCCATTACCAAGGCCCTCGTCAAGAGGGCCATCATGGCCTGAGGGATCACGGAAGGGACCCTAGACCAAGACTGGGTTTCTGTTGACCAAGCTAAACGAGCTGAAGCCTGCCAGGATCGCCCTACGCCTTACCTGCGCCCTGTCTTGAACGCATGACGCCTCATCCTGGCAGCCCGGATCTTGTGCCCCTTCTTCTTGTGGGGCGGGAGCTGCCAGCCCTTGAACTCGCCGTCAACGTACCTCTCACGGGGGTACAGCCTCTTGCGGCACCTGGAACATCGATAGACTCGACCACCTTCAGAAACCCAGTCTTGCTGCTCACACCATTCGTCCATCTGGCTCCGCTCCCCTATCGCATTCCTCACCGATCGCCGGTGCCGATTGACACATCATGTCAACGCGTTTATACTCTTATCCTGATAAAGACCGTGCCTGTCAACCTGCCCTGTCCCGTCATGGCGACCGACGAGAAGGAGGATAGCCATGAAAAAGGTGCTGTTCCTTGTAAATGCCTTCTTCCTGCTGGGCCTTATTCTGCTTTCCTCGCCCGCTGGGGCCCAGTTCTTGCGTCTCGATATCAAGGAATTCTGGTGCATGGACGGCCGGTACCACATTGAGTTCTCTGTGGTCAACAAATATACCCATGACATGCAGGTGACCGTGGCCTTCAAGCTTTTCGACGAAAAGAACCTTTTCGCCTGCAAGAGAGTTCTTCTGGATGTGCCGGCCGGCGCTGACGGGTCGGACCCTCATAACGTGAGCGTTGAAGCGCCCTGCAGGGGCCTAAATGCCGTTCTGGAGGGAAAGCTTTTTGACCACGATGACAGAAGCCGAGTGGGCATATGGCTCATGCACTGTCCGTAGCGATAGGAGGTGAAAGATGGCAGAGAGGCACTTGCTGGATTACAAGAGGGTGCTCATTGTGGACGACGAACCCGATGTGCTCGATGTGCTGGAGGCTTTGCTCCCCATGTGTGATGTGGTCAAGGCCACGACCTTCCGGGAAGCCAAGGAACTCCTGGAAACCCAGTACTTCGATGTGACCATCCTGGATATCATGGGGGTGGACGGGTACAAGCTCCTGGAAATCGCCAGAGGGAGGAATGTGATCGCAGTGATGCTGACCGCGCATGCCATGCGTCCCGACAGCATTGTCAAGTCATACGAGGAGGGTGCGGCATCGTTCGTCCCTAAAGACGAGATCAACAACATCGTGACCTTCCTGGAAGATATCCTGGAGGGTATCGAAAAGGGAAAACCCGTGTGGTGGCGGTGGTTCACGAGGTTGGGGGGGTTCCTGGACAGGAAATTCGGACCCCGCTGGCAGGAGGATGACCAGGAATTCTGGGAGAAGCTCAAGTCCCTTGATCATGGTATTTAGTGTCACTTGCGGTCCCGGGAGACCACATCTCACGAAGGAAGGGAAACCAATGAACCTTAAAGCAAAGGTCCACGTAGAAAACCAGAAGAAGCGTGCCGAGGCGAAACTCGTCGCCCGGAGGGCATTCCTGAAAGAAAAGGGGTTCAATGATGATGCGATCAGGAAGGACGTGACCGTGAGGAAGCTGAAAGCCGACCTGAGAAAAGCGGATTTTCGGCTGGCCAGCATTGCCGCCCAGGAGAGGCTGAACCAGGCCCGGGCCCAGGCGAAGGCTGAGAAGCTGGCCGCCGGGAAGGCTCCCAAGAAGGCGGTCAAAGAAGTAATACAGGAAAAGGGAGGGAAGAAAGAAAAACCGGAGAAGAAGGCCAAATCCGGAGGCAAGAAGGAAAAGCCGGACAAGAACACGGAGTAATCACGAGCACCCGAAGGTCGTCTCTTCTCTCAGACAGGACGGCGGCAGGATCGCATCGGGCTTGTATGGCCTGACCAACCCGGCCCCCCACGCTCATCTCAGGGAAAACAGCAGCCGGTCTTTGTATTCCCTGCTCTGGACGCTTCCGCGGGCCTCGAGGTATTTGAGGTGGGCGATGGTTTCGCCCAGGGCAAACCATTTCTGGGCAGGAGGGAACCGGTCCCAGGCACGGATGCCTATATCCCAGGACAGATGAGGGGCAACATCCCACGCCGTCTTTTCCCCGTTTGCCAGTGCCCGGAGCGCTTCAACCAGTCTTCTTGCGTGGTGCTCACGCAACTCCCTGATCCTCTTTCTGTGATTTCCCATAATGCGGCGATGGCCCGGCAGAACGAGCTTCACGTCAAGATGGTAGACCTTTTCGAGGCTGGCCAGGTATCTTTCCAGGGAGTTCTCCATCTCGGGCCAGCGGGTGATGTTGGGCGTGATATCAAAGAGGATGTGATCTCCCGAGAACAGGATCTGCTTGTCTTCTTCATAGAGGCACATGTGCCCCGGTGAGTGGCCCGGGGTTTCGACGCAGATGAATGAATAGTCTCCGATCTCCATTCTGTCGCCATCCTTCAGGATACTGAAATCAAAAGAAACCGGCGTGTAGTAGCGATAACCCGGATGACTCTCCACAGCCCTCCGAAGTTCCGCCTCCGGAAAACCATGGGCGAGGAATATCCTGAAGAGATCTTCGGAGCGCCCTTTCCTGTCCACACGCATGGAGGTGGATATGGAGGCATCGACTTCCCCTATGTAGACCCTGGCATTTTTCCTCTTCAGTTCTCCAACCAGACCCACGTGGTCTGCATGGAGGTGGGTGATGAAAAAGTCCGTCTTGTCCAGGTCCGCACCCAGCACTTCCAGGCCAACGTGCATGGCATGAAGGCATTCCTCCCGATTCCATCCCGTATCCACGACAAGAAAGCGATCCCGGCCCTTCAGAACGTAAGCATTCAAGGCCCTTAACGGACTGCCGGGAAGCGGAATTTCGAGTCTGTAAATACCGGAAATGACTTCCTCAACCATCTAACATCTCCCCCGAATCCTTCAGCTGCTGTGGCCTCATGGAACATCCCCTGTTTCGCGTCTCCCTCCGGGCCTGAGTGAGAATCAGCCGCTCCGGCCGGTCTCCTCCCAATCCGCCCGGATGTGTTCCAGAAGGCGTTTGGCCCTGTCCGAGTAAAGCTCGATGCCTTCCCAGTGAGGGCG
>JAFGPH010000396.1 GCA_016926135.1 Deltaproteobacteria bacterium | reverse complement strand
CTCAGCTGACACCATCAATGATTGGAAGGCCTGCTTCGTGGGCCAAGGGATATGAAAATACTGCTTGTAACACCACTATTCTTTCCTTACCCCGGTGGCGCATCAGTCTACTTCGATCTCCTTAGCAGGAGTCTCGCTGAGAAAGGAGAGGTTAAGCGAATCTATGTCTTGACCCGCTATATCACTGCGGAGAAACTGGCTGAGAATGAAGCCAAAGTATGCATCCTGAGATGCTTGCCAAACTTCAGATCTCGAAGTATTTTCTTGCGATATGCAGAAAGAATACTGACTCCTCTGGTTATGTTGATTCTCTCAAGACTGCTCGGGATCCAACTGGTTCATTACCATTCAATCACCTCCTATAAGGCGATCCATTACCTGTCATGCCTTTTTGGGGTCCCGCTAATCTGCGATATTCGCGACTTGGCTGTCAGAAATGAAAGGGCCTCCCTATTGTACTACCGCCTTGCAACGAGAATCATATGCAGCTCCGAGAACATCTGCGATTTCATTTGCTCGGATGAAAACCTGAAGACTAAATGTGTCTCCGTTCCCATCCCTTTTGAGTTTCCCCTTAAGCAATCCGAGAATGAATTGACGGAATTCAACACGGCTTGTGGCCTTGAACCGAGCAAACCGTATATCTGTTTTGCCGGGGCGATTATTGAATACAAAGGGATCTTTGATCTGCTGGGAGCTTTCAAAATCCTCCTTTCAAAAGGATATGGATGGCAGTTGGTGTTTGCAGGCCCTATGGAATTGAGTACAGGTTCCCCCGAATACAGGACCTTTCTTTCAGAAATCAAAACACCCGGTGTCTTCTACCTGGGTCCACTGAATCACAAGCGCACCCTCTGTCTAATACAGGGCTGCAGTGTGTTTGCACTTCCCTCAAGAACCGAAGGCCTTCCAAGAACCTGCCTGGAGGCGATTTCATTGGGAGTGAAGGTGATTCTCCCGGGCTGCGTGCCCGAATTCAGACGACATTGCCCTGGGTTCGTTCTCGATTGCATCAATCCACAAAGACTTGCTGACAAGATTATCGAAGTCTCGAAATCAGACAGGAGACCTGAATATCCTTTTTCCTGCCATGATCCGGATGCGGTAGCTGACCGGACCTACCGCCTTTATGTTGATACACTTTCTCCAAATACGCGAAAAGGTGAAAGTCTCTAAACGCAACACAGGAACCATGAAGCTCTTGTTATCCAGGTATATCAGTTCGCTGCTGTTCCGGCTTTTCGATCTGGATATCCTTCTTCAAAGGGCGAAAAGAAGGGGGGCGAGGCGTTTTTCCACGGCTTGGATAAGAGGCTTGGGGGATATCTCCATGATCCTCAGCGAGTCGGTCAAATACATAAAGGGAACAATTCCCGAGGCTGAGATCACACTTTTGCTGCGTCCCGGACTTGAAGAGGCAGCCAAGTGGATCGGGGGAGTGAAAGGGATTGTAGCCATTGAAGAATGGGGCAGAAATCAGACACGAGACACCCTTTGGGGGTTGGCCTACCCAACCCCCCGGGCGATCGAAAGAGCACTAAAAGAAAGAGGCAAGGCAAGAGATTTTGACCTGATTCTCCCCTATCCCTTAGGGAAATGGTGGTTCAGAAATACGTCACAACTGCGGCCTTGTTTGAAATGGCAACCCGAAGAGGCACGTTTCGGGCAACAGTATATTCGGCACCTGTTTCCCGAACACGAGAAGTATGTCATTGCCATTAACAGTTCCACGGGCACGAGCGATTACTATCCCTACAATAAGAATTGGGGATCATGGAATTTCCAATCACTCATATCTCAAACCCTGAGCCATATCCCTGAAGCAAAGATCATACTGGTGGATGAAGAGCCCGCTGGAAGATACCCAATGGAGAGCAGGATCTATGACGCAAGGGGCAAGCACTCCGTTTCAGAGAGCATCTCCATTATCGCCAACTCAGACCTCTTTGTTTGCCTCGACACCGGCCCTGCGAACTTGGTGTATTTTCTGGAAGGCATCTCCCTTCACATTATCGCGTTGCTTGGCCAGTCACACAGTTTCTTCAGGCACGGCAATCCTCCTGCAAGCTCAGATGTGCTTTTGAAAAAAGTCTGCGGCACGGATGAGCGGATAGAGAATATCAGCGTGGAAACGGTGATGAGGGGAATATTGGATTTCTACCGACTGAAAACGCAAAAATGATGTCAGGGTCCCTGAGGATACATTCCGCTTTCTCCCTATTGGTGGTAATGACCGTTTCAGGTCTGATCAGTTACGCCATGCTCAGCATTGGCCACGACTGGGGGGATGACTTCTCCGCGTACATCATGCAGGCAAAAAGCATTCTTGACGGCAACATGGAGAATTATATCGATCGGAGCGCCTTCACCATCCACGAATCATCGTGGATCATCGGCCCAACCGTGTATCCGTGGGGCCTGCCTTTTTTGCTTGGGCCGGTGCTCACTACTTTCGGCCTTAACTTCATCGCGCTAAAGAGCATCAACACGTTCTTTTTTCTGCTCTTCCTGATTTGTTGCTTTGTGCTGTTTTCGAGACGTCTCAACGTCACGGAGCGCCTGATCGTCGTTTCGCTATTGGCCTTTAATCCGAGATTGCTGTCATCCCATGATTTTGTGCTTTCGGATATCCCTTTCCTATTCTTTTCCACACTCTGTATTTTCCTGATTGACCGTTCTACGGTCCGGCGTGTACATCCCGGAAATCCCGCGTACTCGGGGATCCTTCTCGGCCTGGCCCTGTTCTGCGCCTGTTTGATCCGGACAAACGGCATTTTACTCCTGCCCGTGTTGCTGTTTTGTCAAATCATTCACTCAAGGCAGGAAAACGGTCCCGGTCAATGGAGAAGACTTCTATTCAACGCCGTCCCGTATTTTGTCTTCCTCGCTGCGCTTCTCCCCCTTTCTTTGTCACTGCCCGCGGGAAATATCTCCAGCATCACCCTTTTGAAGGACATCACATTCGAATCGATATCCGATAATCTGATTCACTATGTTGCCATCCCGAGGTTCTTCTACAGCTTCCTGGGGATTCCTTCTTCGGTTTTCTATTTATGCACAATCCCGTTCCTCGTGGCCGGCGTGGCACTGAATCTTCGCAAAGACTATCTTTTCATTCTCTATGGTTCGTTTACAATGCTACTTTGCGCCCTATATCCTCACCAAGGCGGGATACGTTTTCTGATTCCACTCCTGCCCTTCTATGTCTATCTCACCTTCAGCGGGATGAAGGCCACCTTCGTGAGACTGAGGTTCTCCCCTGGAGTCGGCAGTAATCTCACCGCCGGCTTCTGGTGCGCAATCGCCGGTATCTTTCTGGTGTCCTCATCAGCAAGAGCGATGGATAATCTGCGCAACGATCGTCACATTCCAGGTCCCTTCTCTGAGTCAAGCGTCGCCATGTTCGACTACGTCAGGAAGGACACGAGCACGGATAGTATCATCGTTTTCTTCAAGCCCAGGCTTATGAGAATGCTGACCAATCGAGACTCCATCATGATCCATCAATGTGCAGACCTCTCCAAAGGCGATTATTATGTCTTCCACAAGGAATTTCACCCCCAGAACCAAGTTCAGTTGGAGGACATTGCTGCATGTGCGGGCGGGCCAAGGCTCGAAGCCAGTTTTGATAATGAGGCATTCACGGTCTACCGGGTTGAAAAGAACCCGAAACAAAACCCTCCCCAAAAGGGGTAATCAGACACTTACCATGCCCGTCAACCTTCTATACATCATTCAAAACAGGGAATTTGGAGGAGGAGAGAGGGGTTTTGCCCAACTCATCAATGCCCTTCCCCAGGCAGAATACAGAATACACGTAGCTTCTCAACCCCATGCGGCATTTTGTCGCTCCATACACAACGGACAAGTCCGATTCATCCCCATCGATTTTTCAAAAAGAGTGAGTCCCTCAACGATCTTCAGGCTGGCGAGAATTATCAGGGAAAACGACATTCAGATTGTTCACGGCCAGGGGGCGAGGGCCGATTTTTGTGGGAGGATTGCCAAGGGGGTTTCGGGAAAGGCCTTCTACGTCTCCACGGTTCAGATGCCTGTGGAGGGATTTGAGGTGTCTCCGTTGCGGCGACTAATTTATCGGTTTTTCGACCGGCTCTCAGAGCGTTTTGTTGACCGGTTTGTCGTGGTCTCTGATGCCCTTATGGACCAGATGACAAGCAACCATCGAATTCCTGCAGGTAAGGTCACAAAGATTTATAATGGTATTGAGGTGGAACACTTTTCTCCCAAAGGCGATGAAATGGATCGACTCAAAATCAGAGAGGCCCTCCATATTGATGAGGAGGCTATGCTAATAGGCGCAGTGGGCCGCCTGGTATGGCAGAAGGGCTTTGAGTTTCTCATCCGATCGGTACCGGAGATTCTCATGGTCTCGCCCAACGCAAAGATCCTCTTGATAGGCGATGGGCCTTTGGGTCCGAAACTGAAGTCGATGTGTGAGAGCATGAAACTGCAGGGAAAAGTCTTATTTGCAGGATTTCGAAGGGACATCAGATCGTTGCTCTCCACCATGGACATCGTGGTTATCCCATCGATCAAAGAAGGCTTTCCAATGATCACACTGGAGGCCATGGCCATGGCAAGGCCGATTGTGGCAACCCGGATTGACGGGATCGTCGAACAGATTGATGATGGTTTGAATGGGATCCTCGTGCCGCCTGAGGAGGTGGACGCCCTCTCATCCGCTATCATCAGGCTTCTAAAGGACAATTACCTGGCTCGAAAGATGGGGGAGGCGGCCAGAGAAAAGGTGGTTTCCCGTTTCAGTATCGACGAAATGGTCAGCAAGACGGAGGGGGTGTATATGGATCTCTTGAATCAGGCACCGCGGGGAGGGAATTGAATTGAGACTTCTGGTGACAGGCGGATGTGGGTTCATCGGGCTCAATCTGATCCGGTTCCTTCATACACATGCAAAGAATCACGTCCGGATCAGGGTCATAGATAACCTGTCTGTTGGGAAGAGACAAGCGCTCGAAAGATTTGATCAAGTCCATGCCCTCAAAGGTTCAGATGATTTCTCCCAGTGGTCAGATCAGGTTCAGTTCATCGAGGGGGATGTGAGGGAACCCGCTGATGTAGAGCAATGCTGTACCGGGGCCGATGCCGTTATCCATCTGGCAGCGAGCACCGGCATCATTCAATCCATTGAAAATCCATTGGAAGACTGCCGGAATAACGTGTTCGGAACCCTGGTCTTGCTTGAATCCTGCAGAAGGAAGAAAGTCCGCCGTTTCGTTTTCGCCTCTTCCAGTGCCCCCCTCGGGGAGATTCTGCCCCCTGCCCACGAAAACATTGTTCCAAGACCCATCTCCCCTTACGGTGCCAGCAAACTCTCCGGTGAAGCTTACTGTTCAGCCTATCGGCGCTCTTTTGGCCTCTCTGCCATGGCACTGCGATTCAGCAATATCTACGGACCGTTCTCATGGCACAAAACGAGCGTCGTCTCCCAGTTCATGAAGCACATTCTTGAAGATGCGCCCCTGATCGTATATGGTGATGGAAAGCAGACTCGCGATTTTCTATTTGTTGAAGATCTTGTCGACGTCCTTTGGCAGACTCTACTCCGGGGGTCGGCTGAGAGGGTGACATACCAACTTGGCACGGGCAGAGAGACCTCTATCAATGAGCTACTGACCATTCTGTCGGAAACGGCGGAAGCCAAACTGGGCCGGATGCCGCCGATTCAGTATGTGGAGAAGAGAGAGGGCGAAATCGAGCGAAATTTTACGGACATCAGCTTGGCGGCCAAGGAGCTTGGATGGAATCCGAGGACACCTGTCAAGGAAGGGATCCGGAGGACTTTTGAATGGTTCCTGGCACAGGGCCGTGAGGGAGATGAAACATGAGAGTTTTTATTGCAGGCGTTGACGGCTACCTCGGGTGGCCCCTGGCCATCCATCTGACCAGAAGAGGACACGAGGTTGCCGGTGTGGATTGCTACTATCGAAGGGACTGGGTTGCTGAAATCGGTTCCCAATCCGCCACACCCATCAGGCGCATGACCGAACGCTTACTTGCATTCAGGGAAAACCTCGGAACGAATCTTCAATTCATAAGAGGGAACATCACCGACTACAATTTTGTCTGGAACTTCTTCCGCTCATTTGAACCCGAAGCTGTAGTCCACCTCGGTGAAATGCCCTCTGCCCCCTACAGCATGATCGATGTGCATCATTGCGCATTTACCCATACCAATAACCTTTTAGGGACGATCAATATTCTCCATGCAATACGAGACGTCTGCCCAGACACCCACCTTGTGAAGCTGGGAACCATGGGAGAATATGGAACGCCCAATATGGACATCCCGGAGGGATTCTTCGAAATCGAATTCCGCGGCAGGAAGGACAGACTCCCTTTTCCGAAACAGGCCGGGAGTTGGTATCATCAGACAAAAGTCCATGATACCAATAATATCATGATGGCCTGCAGAATTTGGGGATTGTCCGCCACGGATATCATGCAAGGCGTAGTCTTCGGGACCAGGGTTGAAGCGATGGGAGACGATGAAAGACTCTGTACGCGTTTTGACTTTGATCAATGCTTCGGTACCGCGATCAATAGATTCTGCGCCCAGGCGGTCATTGGCTTCCCTCTGACACCATACGGAAAGGGCTCTCAGAAAAGAGGGTTCATACCCCTCAGAGACTCTCTTCAGTGTCTTTCCATAGCGATAGAGAACCCTCCGGTAAGGGGTGAGTATCGAGTTTTTAATCAGTTTGAAGAAGTATACAGTCTTATCGAAGTCGCACAAAAGGTGCAGCAGGTAGCATCGTCCATGGGTTTGAATGTCGAAATCAGGCCGCTGGAAAACCCGAGGATCGAACTGGAAGAGCATTATTACGCCCCGGACCACCAGAACCTCATCGGACTGGGTTACTTGCCTACTCACAACATTGAGAAGGAAATGGAGACGACACTTATCGATCTACTCAAATACAGGAAAAGAATAGAAGCCCGAAGTCACGCCCTCACGCCCGACATCAGATGGAATGGCACGAGGGGAAAATCAAAGTTCCTGTGAACTCAGCTTGCCGTGTCTCCATCTACCCGACAGGCCTTGTGATGGGAATGCACAATTGGCTTCTGTTTATGAAACAGGACACTGGCGACTGTGAGAATGGTTAAGATCGAACGCTTTCTTCCTTCCTTGATCATCATCTCTTCCTGCCTCCTCTTTCTTTTTGGATTCCTCGATAAACTGGCAATGCCTTTGGCTGAATGGGATCACGTGACGCTCGATGCGGCAGAGAACTGGTCCAAGGGAGTGAACGAACCCTGGCTTTTCGATCACCCACCGTTATATCCGATCTATCTGACGATTCTTTTCAAGGTCTTCGGATCAGGAATCACAGTGGCAAGACTGGGGAATGCCTTCTGCGTGATATTGACCGCGATGAAGGTATTCCAGATGACGTCAAAGCTCTATGACAGGCAAGCAGCAGTCTGGGCAAGTGCCGTATATCTCTCAAATCCCGTCGTCATACAGGGAGTGACTTCTTTGGACGTGGGCGACACGTCCATTCTCCCTCTTTTGTTTATTTTCTTCTTGGAAGCAGTCCTGAGGAATAGCTCCCGGTCGGGACTGAGCAACACGGTGATTCTGGCCTTCATAACCATGTTTTGCTTCTGGGCCAAAGTGACATCCACCCTCGGTCTGGTGGTTTCCCTTGGTGTCGCAGTCTTCGTTTTCAGGATGTTCAAAGGGAGGCGGAAGGCTCCCCGCAAATGGATACCTACTGGGGCAGGGCTTGCAGTTGGGATTGTATTATTTCTTGCCACATGGACACTTTTTTCTCTTGTTCTCTGGGGAAAGCACTCATGTCTTTCCATACTGAGTACTCCGTGGCTTGCCGTTCATGCGAGATATCCGCAAGCGGGATTCACTTCAATGGCCCTGAATACCGGTTATGATGCATTGAGACTCCTTGCCTGGTTCAGCCCCCATCTTGTCATATTGTGGCTTCTTGCGGGATGGGAGTTCATACGCGGAGATCTTGAAGAGAGATGTTTTTTGGGCGCAAACGGAAGTATTCTTTTCCTGACCCTGTTCATTTACTCCGCTGTCCATATGCTCATTGGAGGCACCAACTATGGCTTTCCGCGATATCACGCTGCCATATGGCCTGCAGCGTCTGTCTTTATCGGACCTGTCATCCTTGGCGGCCTTTCCAGCATGAGGCGCGAAGCCATTCCGAGGTTCATCTTGCTCGGCACCGCTGCCTTTCTATACTTTGCGTTTCTGCATCCTGACCCCCTCTATTTTTTGAATCTGAGACTGAAGGAAATGCTGCTGTCAGGAACCGACCAACAGAGCGTTGTTCGAACTTTATTCACCACAATTGCCCCCATCTACCTCCTGCCATTCCTCTTCTGGGGAATCTTCCGGTTTCGGAGAATAGGTCCCCGCAAAACGCTGCTGATTTCCTTTCTTTTGGCTGCGATCGTATCTGTTTTTGCTTTGAATATCCAACAGCTTCTCGCCTACTATCGAACTGCCTACCAGTATGGCGCCGAAGGAAAAGACGAGTTGATTGGGAAGGTGCGGGAGAAGATCCACTTTGGCGACTCTGTGTTGGCAACGCCCGAGTTCATCTACGCCCTCAGGGAAAAAGGGGTCCCTGAAATCGGCTATTCACCGTGGGGGTCAAGGGAACAGTTTCAGGGTTTCATCGACGATAAAAGACCTTCTGCAATCATCGGCGGTCTCACAGTGAACACCTACAAGCAACTGCGATGGCTCATTGGGGAGGAATCAGCACTTCTCAGAGAGTGCAGGGACAGGTACGATTTTGAGAAGATGGGGACCTACTTCCTGTGCATATCAAAACGCATGTGAAGAATCGTCAAGTGACAAGTGATCGGTTGCGCAGCTCAGCTGAGAATGCAGCGCAACCGATCCATGTGATACTCTTGACTTCAGAAAGGACCTAACCTATTCTTTTCCCGTGAAAATACTTGTGCTCACAGACGTGCTCTATCCTGACACGGTCGGGGGATCCGGCAGGGTCGCCTACCACCTCAGCCATGAACTGAGCAGGAAGGGACACGATGTTCATATCACCACCCGCGACACGACGCGATCACTCGCCTCCGTCCGGAACCTGGACGCCGGCATCACCATCCACCGCTTCAAGCGTCCCGGAGGCGAGAGCCTTCTCCCCTCGGTCTCCGAAATAGGGAGAAGTTCCGTTCTTGTAAGACATCTGAGGCGAGATATGAATTTCGATGTGGCCGTCATCCACCAAACCCTGCCGGCCATCGGGCCTATCTTATGCGGTTCTGCGAAGGGGCTGCCCCTTATGTACGTTTTTCATTCCCCGTGGCATGAAGAGTACCTCATAAAAAAGGCCGGCTACGCGGGAAAGTTACGCCCGTTGGATGGGAGCATTGCCTTTTTCATGAAATGGGCGGAGAAACGCATGGTCCTGAGGGCATCGAGGACGGTGGTCTTGAGCCGTTACATGTTCGAAAAACTTTTCGAGTTACATCGCCCGCGCAAGGACAAAATCTCAGTCATCCCCGGGGGGGTTGACCTGAGGCGTTTCCAAGCACCCGGCCAGGGAAAGGATTTTCTCAAAAAGGCCTTGGGGCTTCCGGTGGACAGGAAGCTTTTGCTGACGGTTCGGAATCTCGTTCCCCGCATGGGAATAGCAAATCTCATCGATGCGGTTCACCAGAGCAGGATTTTGAGGGACCAGGTATTTCTCATGATCGGCGGTGAGGGTCCCTTGAAGGCCCGCTTTGAGTCCATGACGGAGGAGTACCGCCTGCAGGAATGTGTCCGCATACTCGGCCACATTCCCGAGAAGGACCTTCCGGGGCTCTACCAGGCAGCGGACTTCTTTGTCCTGCCGACTCGAGAGCTGGAGGGCTTCGGCCTGGTCATTCTGGAGGCCATGGCAAGCGGCACACCCGTGTTAGGAACCCCTGTAGGCGCCATACCGGAGATCATCCGCCCCTTTGACGGGAGACTCCTCTTTGAGGGGACCGGATGGCAGGAGATGAGGACGAAGCTGGAAGAGGTTTTGATCCACGCGGAACTTTACCGTTTCGATCCTCAATCTTGCAGGCGTTACGTGGAGGAGAACTACTCCTGGAAAAAGATGGCGACGGCCTTTGAGCAGGAGATGATCCGGATGGTCAACCCTTGAGCTTCGGGGAAAAGAGATCAAGGGCCGCATCTCCCTCACCGTCACGGGGAGGAAGGAAGAGGTTTGCTGAAAACGGCTTTTCGCCAAGAGCCCTCTATGAGAGATCCAAGAAAATGCCATGAAAGACAGGATGCGCTCTGTCAGGATGATCAACCTGCTCATGCCTTGTCTTTCGCGGCAAGCTCCCTCAGTACCCTCCTTGTCTCCTGGGTCCTCTTCATATCGGCCTTTCGGTTCGCCTTGACCGGCCTGTCCTTCCTCTGCCTGATCAAATGAGTCTTCTTGCTTGCTGACGGCATGACGATTTCCTCCCATGAAAAAATGACGAGTACCACGCCATCATTCGGGCGTACCCGTCACTTGTAGCCTGTCACTCGTATCCTACGTTTTTTACTCCCTGCACTCCCCTTTGTCAAGGGATGATCAGGCCTCCCTCCAAGGCGGTTGTTTTGAGACACGGTGCCTCGATCAGGCCGTGGATTCGCGGTTTTCTGCGCCTCTGCGAGCCTGCTTCGCCAGAGGTAGAGGACGATCCCCGTGGCCAAGGCGGCATTCAGGGACTCCACACCCGCTTGCATGGGTACAGACAGGGTAACCCCTTTCCTGAGACCGGCCGGTATTCCCGGCCCCTCCAGACCCGGGATCAGCCCGAATGTGTCCGGGAATGCAAATCGGCCCACATCGTCTCCGTCCGGGGAAAGGGCAATGAGGGGCACCTTGATCGGCCGTAGCCTTCGGATGGACGGCCCCTCGAACAGGGGTAGCCTGAAGAGGGCGCTGCCCGCCACCCTGCTGGATTTGTGATGAAAAGGATGGGCAGCCTCTTTCAGCATGACCACCCGTGCGACACCGAACGCAGCGGCCGTTCGGATCACGGCACCCACATTGGTCGGGTCCTGAAAAGGAACAAGGAGGGTGCATCCCGTCGGCCACCGATCCGGATACCAGAGGGGAAAAGGCTCAACCCTCACCACCAGAATGGGCTGGTCCGTGCCGTAGGCATCCAGTTTCCTGAAAAGCGCGGGGGGAAGGTGGTACCTGTGAACCGTCTCAGGCAAACCCCGATCAAAAACATCCTGTTCCTTCCTGAGGATCAACCCCGCGCAGCGTTCCGGAAAGTCCCTCAGAACCTCCCTAACCTGTCTTGCACCCGAGAGCAGGGCGAGACCGTTCTTCCGTATCCCCTGTGCCCTCAAGAGGCCTTGGAACATTTTGAAAAGCCGGTTGTCACCGCTGGTGATGACCTTTGCCTTCACGGTAGTTCTCTTCTCAATCGAATTCCGTCCGAGCCGGCGCGGTTTGAGGAGGGATGGACAGCGCAGTCTCTCAAGCAAGGGAGAGAAATCTATTGACCTGCCTGTTCTTTCCCCTTCTGTTTCAGTCTCTCTTTTTTCCTCTTACGCCTTCGGTCTATTTCACGCTTCCGTTCGCTCTTCTTGTGTCTTCCCATTCTCTCTGTCTCCTCCGTGTCTCCGTGGTGAACCATCTTCTTACATCGATGTGGTGATTATTACCCGGTGCCCATCAAAAAATCAAAGGATTTCGCCGTCCAGTTCAGCCCCGGACAGGTGCTGCTCATCGGCACGACAGGCTTCTTGCCTTGTTCACCCATTACTCCAACACTCCATTACTCCACCACTCCATTCTTCTACGAACCGCCACCCACGGCCTTTTTGCGATTTTTGACGGCCTCAGCAGCAAGGGAAAGGAAGAAGGCGAGGCCTGCCACCATGATGATCGTTGCCCCGGAAGTGAGGTTATACAGGTAGGACAACCACAGGCCCACGATGGTGAAGAATATCCCCAGGAATGACGAAAAGACCATCATGCTGCACAGGGAGGCGGTGTACTTTTCGGCAATGTAAGGGGGAATGGTGAGGAGGGCAATGACCAGGATCAACCCCACCACCCGGATGATCATGACCACGGCCAGAGAGATCATCAGGAGGAGAAGGAAGTAGAGGATCCTGACGGGGATGCCTACGACGAAAGAGAACTCCTCGTCATAGGACATGGCGATGAACTCCTTGTAGAAGACCACCACCACGACCAGGACGGCCACATCGAGGATCAGCATGTACCAGATGTCGGATCGGGGAACGCTGAGGATGCTGCCGAAGAGATAGCTCATCAGATCCACGCCATACCCCGGCGTGAGATCAATCAGGATGATTCCAAGGGCCATGCCCAAGGCCCACATGACGCCGATAATCGTATCCGCCCTCTGCTTTCCCTTCAGGCTGGCCGCCCCCATGATCATCGAGATGACCACGGAGAAGAGCGTGGCACCCAGGGCTGGGGAAAGACCCAGATAAAAGGCCAGGCCGATGCCGCCGTAAGCCGCGTGTGCGATCCCTCCTGAGATGAAGACGATCCGGTTCACCACCACCAGGGTACCCAGCACCCCGCAGGCGACGCTTACGAGCAGCCCGGCAAAGATGGCGTTCCTCATGAACTCGAATTGAAGGGCATCCCACATCTCAATCCTCGTGGTGGCGCGGAAGAACCCTGTGTGGGAGGCCATGGGCGATCAGGTCCACCGGGCACTGGTAGGCCATGTCCAGCATCTCCTGGGTGATCTTGCCGCCTTCGTGGAAAACGAAGTGCTTGTTCACGCAGGCAATGGATTTCATGTGGCTGGATACAACGCCGATGTCATGGGTGATGACCACGATGGTGGCCTCCTTGTTTAATTCCTTGAGAAAGCCATAGAGATCCCCCTGAAACTCCTTGTCCACGCTGGCCGTGGGCTCATCCAGGAAGAGGATCTCCGGGTCGGTGGCCAGGGCCCTTGCGATGAAGACCCTCTGCCGCTGGCCCCCGGAAAGATGTCCGATGGGTCTGTAGCGGTTTACCCACATACCCATTTTCTCCAGGGCCGTCCGGACCTTTTCCCTGTCTTCCTCGGTGTATCTCTTCCCGATGCGCGACCTGGCGAGGCGTCCCATGAGCGCAACATCCAGCACCGAGATCGGGAAGTGGGGGGAGAAGTCCGTGTTCTGCGGCACGTATCCTATTCTGTGGCTCGCCGCGTTCGGCTCCTCCCCCAGGATGAGGACCCTCCCCCGGTCCGGTTTGATGATCCCGAGCATGAGTTTCAGGAGGGTTGTCTTGCCCCCGCCGTTGGGGCCGATGATCCCCAGAAACTCGCCCCTTCTGAGGGCAAAATTCACGTCCGTCAGCACCTCGCTCCCTTCGTAGGAAAACCAGAGGTTTTCGATTTCAATGGCGTAGTCGGTCATGATCTCTCCAGTTCCAGGCTCATGTCCACGCCCCGGGCGGAATGGGTGAGTGCCCCGACGGAGATGAGATGCACCCCCGTCTCCGCCACCGATTCGATGTTCTCCGCGCCGATCCCTCCAGAGGCCTCCAGCAGCACCCTGCCCCTGGCCAGTTCTACCGCCTTTCGCATCAGCTCAGGAGGCATGTTGTCCAGCAGAACCACATCCGCCCCTGCCTCGATCGCCTCCCTGAGCCCTTCGAAATCCTCCACCTCCACCTCCACCTTCAGGGTATGCGGACAGCCCTGTTTCGCCAAATTCACGGCCCTGGTGATCGAACCTGCGGCGGCGATATGATTGTCCTTGATCAGGATCCCGTCGTAGAGCCCGAAGCGGTGATTGAAACCTCCCCCCGTCCGGACCGCATATTTGTCGAGCATCCGGAGGCCCGGGGCGGTCTTTCGGGTATCCACGACCCGCACCTCCCGGCCGCCGCATTTCTCCACAAACCCCCGGGTCATGGTGGCTATGCCGCTCATGCGCTGGAGAAAGTTGAGGGCCGTGCGCTCTCCCTTCAGGATGATTGACACAGCCCCGCAGATCCGGCAGATTTTCCGGCCGGCCGGCACTACCTCGCCGTCCCTGTATGTATGTTCGAAGGACACTTGGTCGGAGAGGATCTGAAACACCCTGCCGAAAACATGCATGCCTGCAAGCACCAGTTCCTCACGCGCCAGCAGGGTGGCGGTACCCTTCAGGCCGGGGTCCACAATCAGATCCGTGGTCAGATCCCCGGTGCCCAGGTCTTCCTCCAGGGCGCTTCGGATGACGCGGTCCAGCAGAACAGGGCTTTCAATCATGGATGGACTCAAAAAAGCTCAGGTTCTGGTTCAGCTTTTTCAGCTTGAGGGACATGGCTTCCACCTTGCCCTTCACCTCCTCCACGATCTCGACAGGCGCCTTCTCCAGGAACTGCTTGTTGGAGAGCTTTCCGCTTGCGCCCTCCAGATCCTTCTCGACCTTCCTGATTTCCTTTCTCAACCTTTTCTGCTCTTCATCGAAGTCCAGCAGTCCCTTCAGCAGCACGTGGACCTGCTTCTGATCGAAAACCGCTGTGGCTGAAGCCTCCGGCTTGGGCACCCGGGGCTCCACGGCGCTCCCATCCACCCCGGCCAGGTTCCGGATGTAAACCATGTTCTCACGGATGCACGCGGCCTCGGCCGTATCGGGCGCCTCGATCACGATATTCACCTTCCTGGAAGGCGCGATGTTCATCTCCCCCCGGATATTCCGAACGCCGTTGATGATCCCCATGATCAGAGACATCTCCTTCAGAGCCTTCCCATCGGCGATGAACTCCGAAGGGTCCGGGAAAGGTGCCTTCATGACGCTCCCCTCCGCCCCCGGGATCTTCTGCCAGATCTCCTCGGTCACAAAGGGCATGAACGGATGCAGAAGCCTTACCACGGCATTCAGGGCCTTCTGAAGCACGTAAAGGGTGGTCTCCTTCAACCTTCTCTCCTGGCTGTAGAGACCCTGCTTGGCCATTTCCAGGTACCAGTCGCAGAACTCGTGCCACACGAACTGGTAGCACAGGCTCGCCCCGTCGTTGAAGCGGTACTCATCCAAAGCCTTTCCCACCTCCCGGCTCACCTCCCCCAGCCGGGTCAGCACCCAGAGGTCCGGAAGGGTAAAGCTCGGCTCTTCCGGCCGGACGGGATACCCCCCCTCCAGGTTCATGAACACGAGCCGGGCCGAGTTCCAGAGTTTGTTCACGAAATGCCGGTAACCCAGGATCCTGTCTTCGGAGAGCTTGATATCCCTCCCCTGGGCGGCCAGGGCCGCCAGGGTGAAACGGAACGCATCGGTGCCGAACTGATCGATCACCTCCAGGGGATCGATCACGTTGCCCTTGGACTTGCTCATCTTCTTGCCTTCCGCGTCCCTCACCAGCGCATGGATGTAGACGTCACGGAAGGGGATCTCTCCCATGAAATGGATCCCCATCATCATCATCCTGGCCACCCAGAAGAACAGGATGTCGAAACCGGTGACCATGCTCGTGGTGGGATAGAAGGTCTTCAGTTCATCAGTGTGATCCGGCCAGCCCAGTGTGGAAAAGGGCCACAGGGCGGAGCTGAACCAGGTGTCCAGCACGTCTTCTTCCTGCCTCAATTCCCGGCCTTGACAGGAGGGGCATGCGCCGGGGTCGTCCTTGGCCACGATCACCTCACCGCATCCCTGGCAGTACCAGGCAGGGATGCGGTGGCCCCACCAGATCTGTCTTGACACGCACCAGTCCCTGATGTTGTTCATCCATTCGTAGTAGACGCCTTCCCAGTTCGGGGGAAGGATCCGGGTCTTTCCCTCCCTCACGGCCCGGACGGCCTTCTCAGCGAGGGGCCCCGTCTTCACGAACCACTGCTTGGAGAGAAGGGGCTCGATCACGGTCTTGCACCGGTAGCAGTGTCCGATGGCGTTCCGGTAGGGCTCGATCTTTTCCAGGAGGCCGGAGGCTCCGATGTCCTCCAGGATTCTCTCCCTGCACTCGAAACGGTCCATCCCCTTATAGGGACCGGCCAGGTCGTTCATCCTGCCGTCGTCGTCGATCACCTTGATGCGATCGAGCCCGTGGGTATTGCCGATCTCAAAGTCATTGGGATCGTGGGCGGGGGTGATCTTCAGTGCCCCGGTCCCGAATTCCCTGGCCACATATCGGTCGAAGATCACGGGGATCTCCCGGTTCAGCACGGGGAGGAGAACATAGGCCCCGGAGAGGTGAGCGTAGCGTTCATCCTCCGGGTTCACGGCCACGGCCGTATCCCCGAGAAGCGTCTCGGGCCGGGTGGTCGCCACCGTCACGTGCCCCTCGCGACCCACGAAAGGGTAGTGGATGTAATAGAGGGAACTGTCCATGTCCTCGTGCTCCACCTCCAGGTCGGCCAGGGCCGTGTGACACCGAGGGCACCAGTTGATGATGTAATCCCCCCTGTATATGAACCCCTGCTCGTAGAGTTCCACGAACACGTGTCTCACCGCGCGGGAAAGACCCTCGTCCATGGTAAATCTCTCCCGGCTCCAGTCACAGGAACTTCCCAGCCTCTTCAACTGGTTGATGATCATGCCGCCGTACTTCTCCCTCCACTCCCAGACCATCCGGATGAACTGCTCCCGGCCCACCTCGTGGCGATTGGTCCCCCTGGAGGCAAGATCCCTCTCCACCACGTTCTGGGTGGCGATGCCTGCATGGTCGGTGCCGGGCTGCCACAGAACGTTATACCCCTTCATCCTCTTGTACCGGCAGAGAATATCCTGGAGCGTGTTGTTAAGGGCGTGCCCCATGTGAAGGGAACCCGTCACATTGGGGGGTGGGATCACGATGCAGAAGGGTTCTTTCTCGGACCGGGCCTCGGCCCGGAACAGACCGTTCTCTTCCCAGTACCTGTACCATCTCTCCTCGGTCTCTTTGGGCTCATATCCCTTGGGCAGTATCTCTTTTTGCATTGCAACGACTCCACTCGACGGTAATAAAAAGGGGTTCCCCTGCGGGCAACCCCTTATGTAATCACACTTTCCTCGATTTTTGAAGATTTTTTTGACCTGCCCTACTCACCAGGGCCGTCCATCAGGCTCCTCTTGAGGGCCTCGATGGCCTCGGTGATCACCTTCTCCGCCACTGCGGGCATGGTCTCGCGGGCTACCCTCTCGACAGTCTCCTCCACCACCCTGGTCATCTCGGCCTCCAGAGCGCCCAGCTTCTCCGTGACCCCGGCCATGTTCTGAATCACGGATTTTTCCACGGTTTCCTGAACCAGACTGGCTACGCCGGCCTCTATGAT
>JAFGPH010000395.1 GCA_016926135.1 Deltaproteobacteria bacterium | reverse complement strand
TCGCCGGCGGCATTCACATCCCCGAACACGGCCAGGGCCAGGGCCCCGTACTCCGGCTTGGGTTCCAACTTGCAGATGATCTCGGTGATGACGCCGAGGGTGCCCTCGGCGGCGCAGAAGAGCCGCGTGAGATCGTAGCCCAGGGAGGTCTTGGGCGTGATGCTGCCCGTCTCCACGATCGTCCCGTCGGCCAGCACCACCTTGAGCCCCTTGATGTAGTCCTTGGTGGTTCCGTACTTGACCGCCCTGTGGCCGCTGGCGTTGGTGGAAACCATCCCCCCGATGGTGGCAATCACCTCGCTTCCCGGGTTCGGCGGGAACATGAGGTTTTCTTTCCCCAGAATGGCGTTGAGCTGCATACAGATCACACCGGGCTCCACGCGGGCATAGAAATCCTTCTTGTTGATTTCCAGCACCTTGTTCATCATGTGAAGATCCAGCAGAATGCCGCCACGGACGGGAAGCACCGCGCCGGTGGTGCTGGTGCCCGAGCCTCGCGGAGTCACAGGCACCTTGTCCCTGTGGGCCAGCTTCATGATGGCCGATACCTGCTCGGTTGTCCCGGCATAGACTACTGCCTCGGCGACACCCTGATGGACGGACATGTCCCTGGAATTACAGAGGCACTCAATGCGATCGGTAGAGATGTTTTGCGGGCCGACAATCTGGGCAATCTCTTCGAAAATGCTCATCGCCTGACCTCCCTTGGTCGTTTGGGTGGGTGAAAGAAAGCGGGTTTCTGCCGGAATGGCTATTATTTAGCTATAAAGTGACTATAGAGGACGATGCAACGGGCTGTCAAGCATAAAGATGGCAGTCGGGCGGCTCATCGCTGCCTGGAGAACAGCCCCCGCATTTCCACCTTCTCGAGCCGACGAAGTGAACTCCGGATTTGGGTGAACCATCCGGCTGTATAGATGTAGTTCACCATGATGCCGCAGGAGTCCCGCAGCCCTCTGGGGGAAGGATTCCCAAGGAAATTCAAGTTCTTTTTCGATACGGTGGCGCCGTTTTCGAGATGAAAATTGGCGACCGGGTTGAGTGTCTTGCCCTCGCGGCTTTTTTCCCTGGAAATGTAGAAATAGGCCAGCTTCAGCAGGGGATCTTGGAGGACCTTCCGGAGATCCTTGTCCCGGCCCCAATCTTCCCGGGAGAGCATAAGCAGCAAAGCCTCGTTGAAGCGTTTCCCTTCTTCCCCCTCCGGGCCGAGGCTGTCCAGGATCTTTTTCATCTGCCTTCCCGAAAAAAAACCCTGGATCTCGCCGGACTTCAGGAGAAATGCCTGATCCTTTCCCTCCAGGACGGGCTTCAGGTAGCGCCTCCAGAAGCCGGGCAAGGGGCTCAGGGTGGCAAAGGTCGTGATGTCTTCTCTCTCCTTCCGCAAGTAGTCCACCACCCTGCCGATGAGCATCTTCCCCAGCCGCAGACCGGCCAGACCCTCCTGGGTGTTGTTGATGGAGTAAAATATGGCGGTGTCCGGTTCTCCCGGCTTTTCCTGGAGATCGGGCCCGCCGATGATCTGTGAAATGTGCCTCACGATGCCTTTGGTGAGGGCTACCTCGATGAACACGACCGGCTCAACCGGCATCAGCCGGTGGTACAGGGCGAAACACCGCCTGTCGCGACCCAGGCGCCTGCCCATTTCCTCGATGCTCGTCATGGGGTGGACCAGATCGCTGTTCTTGATGATCTCGATCTGTCTGTAAGAGGAATCCAGGGTGATTTCTTCCAGAAAGAGAAAACCGTCCTGGAACCAGAGTTCGAAAAGAAGCACGATGTCGTAGTCCAGGGGCCTGAGGTCGGCTGTGGAAAACCGGCGTGCCGAGAGCAGATCGCCCCTGAAGTCCAGCAGGAATTTGAGACCGCCCGGCTGGTGGGAGATTTTCCGGAAGATGTTGAGACGCGGGGAATGGATGCGGTCCCTGAGATCCGAAACGAGCCTCGGCCAGTCCGGGTCCCCCTGCGGATCGGCCCGCATGCGGTCGAGCAGGGGATTGATCTCCTCTTTGGAGACCTCGATCTCATGGATGAGAGACCGAAAGAGCTGTTCCTTTTCCTGTTCGCTCAGGGTTGAGTAGAGAGAGCGGATCTCCTGAAACAATCGGCTCTCCTCAGAACCTTCTTCTCCCATCTTCTGAAAGGAGCGGAGCAGGCGTATCACAGGGGCCTTCATCGGAGCCTGCGTCGAGACGTTTGGATCGGTCATGGGTCAAGCCCTCCAGGGGGCCGGGTCCGGAGCCTTTCTGCGCGGACGGGGAACGCCGTACGAACCCGATTTCCCAGTCTAGCTTCCCAGCGGCTTTGCCTCGTCGATCAGCATGATGGGGATGTCGTCCCTGATCTCGTACAGGAGCTTGCACTTGTCGCAGACGAGGCCGTCTCCCTTTTCGGTGAGGTAGATGTCGCCCTTGCACTTGGGGCACGCCAGGATCTCCAGCAACTCTTTGCTGATGGCCATGCGCTTTCTCCTTTCGGCTATCCCTGGAGAATGGGATCGGTGTCGTTGGACTTTCCGAAATTCTAAGGGGAAGGCCCTGCGGTGTCAAGTCGCAGGAACACCTGAGGCTACGCTGTTGACACGAAAAGGTGGGATCTTCTATACTTCCTTTCACCCTCAGAGCGTTTTTCGTCTCCCCTTGCGGGGGATTCTTCTGCGGGAACTGCCTGACCCAAAATGCATCGAAAGGTCGTGGGGTCATGAAAAGATCTTTGACCGAGGTCATCTCCGAGGAGGCCTTCCTTCGGCTCGCCAGGGAGCATTCACGGAATTTTCTCAGGATCCACAATTTTCTTCAAAAGGAACGCCGATCGCATACCCGAAGGTTTTACTCCCACCTGATCGAGGAATCCGAGGAGTTGGAGAGCTTTCTGGACGACCACTGTGCGAGGGACAACCGGACCTGGTACTTCTATGTTGAACTCGTGGCCTGCATTCGAAACCTGGCGAAGGTCGCCTTCATTCTCGAACACATCCTGCACCGGTATCATGCCTATGGTCTTCAGGACCATGACGCCGTCGCCTTCCTGAAGGATGCGCGAAACGCGTCGATCTTTCTGGACGATGTCATCTATGCCCTGTTCGATGAAATCAAAAAAGAATCGCTGAGGCTGGGCATGAAGCCATCCAGGGGGACCCTGAAAGAGGCTTCGTTCGGAGAGTTCTATCCCCAGAAGCGCCTTCCTTACACGATTGATGAAGATGCGGAATCCGATTCGAGAAAGGTTCTCGCCAAGGTGGCATCGCAATACCTGGGGGTTGTCGGCAAGGTTGAGAACTTTGGATGGAATCAGAAAGCAAACCATTCAGATCCGCAAGGGAACCTTGTTCCCCACAAGGTCGATGAGGAGAGATCCAGGGAAGTCGCCGCCTTGATCCACAATCTGCAGTCCACCTACGACCATTATGTCCGGCGAACCCCTCTGGAGGCCCGGGACGAAAGGCTGAAACGCTTCAGAAGCTTTATCGCTATGCCTCTGCATCTTATGACGATGGTCAATTGGCTTTCTCATCTGCACCAGAGGCACATCCTCACCGCGGGACAGACAAAGGGCTGCAAAGAAATAAGCGCCATTGTCGACGGACCCAAAATCACGAATATCGTGGTCCGCTTCGCCCTGTTTCACGCCAACCGATATCTGCAGGCGGGCAAGGAACTGGCCCGTGAGATCCTCGAAAAATACACCGAAGTCGGCACCTGTGAGCTGAAGGTCCCCGAAAAGCTCGGCTTCCACTTGCGGCCCGCCAGCCTGATCGCAAAACTGGCCAAGTATTACGGAACCAAGCTTTCCCTCATCGTGGATGGCAGGGCGTATGACGCAAGCAATGTGTTGAGCATCTCCATGGCCGCGGGCCTGGTCGCCAGAAAAGGCTATAAGACGGTGCTCTTCGAGGGGGACAGAAGGGTCCTTGCGGATCTGAAACTTCTGGCCTCGTGCAACTACGGAGAGGACAAAAAGGGTAACCCAACCGGCCTTCCGCAGGAACTCAGTCACCTGTGGCT
>JAFGPH010000394.1 GCA_016926135.1 Deltaproteobacteria bacterium | reverse complement strand
GCAATCAGTTCTTTTGCCTCAAGCGACCCGTCCTCCGCAGTAGCACTGCTACGGAGGATGGAAGCGATCCTAACGCCTAACGCCTAATGCCGCGCAGCGTTTTGCTTTCAGCTTTGAGCTTTCAGCTTCACGCCTGATCCTGTCTAAATTTTCTTTCCGGGAGGGAGAAACCTATGAAGTTTTTTATCGATACCGCCAACATCGAGGAGATCAGGAAGGCCAGGGAAATGGGCGTACTGGACGGGGTGACGACAAACCCCTCCCTGGTCTCCAAGGAGAAACGAAATTCCAGGGATCTGATCGCCGAGATCTGCGGCATCGTGGACGGCCCTGTGAGCGCGGAGGTGGTCAGCACCGACCGGAAGGGGATCGTCTCCGAGGCCCGGGATCTGGCCAAGATCGCTCCGAACATCGTGGTGAAGGTCCCGCTGATCGCCGAGGGTCTGAGGGCGGTCAAGGTTTTGAGCGAGGAGGGGATCAAAACCAATGTGACCCTTTGTTTTTCACCCGTGCAGGCCCTGCTGGCAGCCAAGGTCGGGGCCGCCTACGTGAGCCCGTTTGTGGGGAGGCTCGACGACATCAGCCAGAAGGGCATGGAGCTGGTGGAGCAGATCGTTGCTATTTACACAAATTACGGGTATGATACGGAAATTATCGTTGCGAGTGTTCGGAATCCCATTCACGTGCTGGACGCCGCGCTCATGGGGGCGGATATCGTGACCGTCCCGTTTGCCGTGATGGAGCGCCTGGTCGCGCATCCTTTGACCGACATCGGGCTGGAAAAGTTTCTGGCCGACGCGAAAAAGATGGGATAGGTATGGGTGCTTCCGGCGCCGGACCGCCGAAGTCGACTTTGGACCCTTCCGACCGAAGGGGGAAATCTTTATCCCCCTCGGCTGGGATTTCCCGTTCGCTTCGTTCTTTGGTACACGGTGTCATCGTTACAGTGACGTATCTCCAACAACGGATGCTCAGGTCCGGAAGAAGTTTCACCGCAGAGGCACAGAGAGCACAGAGGGGGACTTTTTTTTCATTTGGCGGGAGATACCGCCAAATGAAAAAGACTCTCCGGGAAACGTATGTGTGTCTTACACATCCTGGATTTTGGGATGCGGGGGCTTGGCAGGACGACCCGGTAATGCCGTCGGGCAGAAGGCATGTCATAGGCGAAGTACCGCCGCAGGCGAGTTGTTTTTACCCGATCGGTATCTCCCGATCGGGTAAAAGAAAAGACTTCTCTGTGACCTCTGTGCCTCTAGCGACTCGTCACGGCGGAGCGTGCCGTAGCCGGGAGCGGGTGGTGAAATCTTCTTTCACGATCAACGAATCACAACCATACAGGCTGCGCCGGGTACGGTACCGCGTTTACGAAATGGCCCGGTTGGGGGTGATTCGCTCAGGGGCGGCGTGTGCGGCAGCGGTCTGGCTGGCCTTGTCCGTGGCCTGGGTCCCTACCGCGGCGGCGGACATCTACCGATACCGCGATGAGAAGGGGGTCTGGCACTTCACCAACATCCGCAGCGATGTGCGCTACCGCCTCTACATCCGTTCCTATCCGAGGATGGGCGTGGACTACATCAAGGACTACGAAGGCATCATTGCCCAGGCCTCGCGGCGTTTCAAGGTGGAACCCTCCCTGATCAAGGCGGTGATCAAGGCCGAGTCCGATTTCAACCACCGGGCCGTCTCCCAAAAGGGGGCCCAGGGGCTCATGCAGCTCATGCCGGGCACTGCCGAAGCCATGAAGGTGGACAACCCCTTCAACCCTGAAGAGAACATCTTCGGGGGCACCCGTTACCTGAGCCTCATGCTGAGCCGTTTCAACAACGACAAGCGATTGGCCCTGGCCGCCTACAATGCAGGTCCGGAAAAGGTGGAGGACTGCCGCGGCGTTCCTCCCTATGCGGAAACGAGAACCTTCGTCGACAAGGTGCTGCATTACTACAGTCAGTATCAGTCCGGGACCAAGTAGGGACAAGAGGTTTGCATGGGAGAGCCGCGGCGGCATGAAGCCATTCTGAACCTTCCCAACAGCCTCACCTTTCTGAGACTCCTGAGCGTTCCCGTTGTGGTGATCTGCCTGTATCTGCCCGGCCGGTGGGGCAGCTTTCTGGCTGCGTTCCTGGTGGGGGCGGCTTTTGCGACAGACTTTCTGGACGGGTTTCTGGCACGGAAGTACCAGGCGGTCACGGTTTTGGGCAAACTCCTGGACCCCCTGGCCGACAAGATCCTGGTGTGCGTCACCCTGATCGCACTCGTCTCCTTCGGCAGAATTCCGGCCTGGATGGTCATGTTCGTCATAGCGAGGGAGATTGCCGTCACCGGGTTGAGAGGCATTGCCGCGGCGGAAGGCCTGGTGATCCAGGCGAGCGTCCTGGGGAAATACAAGACCGTCTTTCAGGCCGTGGCGGTATCAAGTCTATGTCTGCACTACGAGTACTTCACGATCGATTTTCACGAGGTCGGCCTGGTGCTTTTCTGGATCGCCCTGATGTTTACGGTGTGGTCCGGGTGGGCTTATTTCACGGGGTTTCGCAGGGTGTTCTCACCCGTTCGCCGCCCCTGATTTTTGGTTGACAAGGGGAGTCGGGTCCCTATAGTATACCCACCAAGCGGGAATAGCTCAGTTGGTAGAGCCTCACGTTGCCAACGTGATTGTCGCGGGTTCGAGTCCCGTTTCCCGCTCCAAATCTGAAACAACGGCGTATCGGAGTATTCAGGACTGACGAACTCGTAAAAAGTCGTTCTCACACAAAGATCACGGAGGACACAAAGAAAACCCCGAATCTTTTCAATATGACTTCCTTCGTGCCTTTGTGCCTTCGTGTGAAAAATTGACTTCTTACGAGACCCTCAAGACTGCCTACTGCTTACTCCATACTGCCTACTGTTTTTTGGCGGCATAGCCAAGTGGCTAAGGCAGCGGTCTGCAAAACCGTTATTCATCGGTTCGAATCCGATTGCCGCCTCCAGAGATGAGAAAGGGGCTTGTCTTCATCTGAAAGACAAGCCCCTTTTTGGTTAGGTGCAGGACGACAGAAGTACGCTGATGTATTGCAAAGAACGGACAAGGACCGAATGAATGTTCACCACCCGTTCGCTCCGCTCTCTAGAGACACAGAGTTCACAGAGAAAGATTGTTTTTCATTTGCCGGGAGATACCGGCAAATGAAAAGGACCCTCCGGAAAGCGTATGTGGTTGATACACCCACTGGATTTTGGAATGCGGGCGCTTGGCAAGACGCGGTAGCGTTTTGGGCTAGCGGGGCTGTAATAGTGGATGGGGTGCCGCAGGCGAGCTGTTTTTACCCGATCGGTATCTCCCGATCGGGTAAAAGAAGAATATTCTCTGTGCCCTCTGTGCCTCTAGCGAAGCGGGTGGTGAAAAGCAGGGATGGATTCACCACCCGTTCGCTCCGCTCTCTAGAGACACAGAGATCACAGAGGGGAATTTTCTTTTTCATTTGGCGGGAGATACCGCCAAATGAAATGAAAGTTCCTTTGAAGCCTCGTGTACGGCGGGACCCCCTGTGCTGTAGCATAAACGCTCCCCGCTGGGCCGGGCTGCCGGAGGCGAGCTGTTTTTACCCGATCGGTATCTCCCGATCGGGTAAAAGAAGAATATTCTCTGTGACCTCTGTGCCTCTAGCGAAGCGGGTGGTGAAATCTTCTTTCACGATCAACGTCCGGCTGTTTGACGCGGCATTTTCACCAGCGCGGCAAGCAGAGAGCAAAGGATCGGGATGAAGGCCAAAATCCACATGGTCTGGTAAAGGCCTATGCCGTCGGCCATCCACCCCGACACCGCCACGCCCAGTCCGCCCGTGCCGAAACCTAAACCCAGGATCAGCCCGGAGGCCAGCCCGAGGTACTGGGGCATGAGTTCCTGAGCCAGGACGACGGTGACGGAAAAAGAGCACAGGAGCGTGGCGCCGGAAAGCACGGCGAAGACCCAGATCCAGGGTTCTCCGGAAAGGATCATCAGAGAGGCGAAAAGAGGATAGACCAGCTTGCTCACGATGATGATTTTTTTCCTTCCGATGCGGTCCGAGAGATGCCCTCCGTAGAGGCCCGCCGCCGCGCCGCCCGCCAGGAACGCGGTCAGCAGGAGCCCGGCCCTCTTCAGCTCGATCCCCTGACCCTGGAGAAAGATCGGAAGATAGGTGAGGAAGGTCATGTAGACCCACGAGCGCAGGGTCACGATGAGGCAGACCAGGGTTATGGGGAACCAGGGCAGATGCGCTCCCGCACCGCCCTCGCCGGCGGAGGTTTTGCTCCGGGCCGGGGCCTTCCGCTGGAGGAAGTCGCCGGGGTAAAGCCACAGGGCAAGGGTTATGACCAGGCCGGGTAAAATCAGCCAGGCGGTTGCGTGAAGCCCGATTCCCAGGATGAGAAAGGTTCCCACCACGGGGCCCAGCGCAAAACCCAGGTTTCCGCCGGTGGAGAAGACTGCCGTGCCCAGACCCTTGCGGGCCCCGCTCAGAAGAGAGACCGCCATCATGGCCCTGGGGTGAAACGCGGCGGTTCCGATTCCTGTCATGCCCACCAGGAGGAGAAGCGCCGGGTAATTCGGGGCCCAGCCCAGGAGCCCCATGCTGAGGGCGGTCCACATCAGCCCAAAGGGGATGAACCAGCCCAGCCGAAAACGGTCGGCCACCAGTCCGAAGAGGGGCTGGATCACGGAGGAGGTGAAGTTCAGGATGGAGGTGGCAAGACCTACCTGCAGGTAGCTGAGGCTGAAGGTTTCCCGCAGCAAGGCCAGGGCCACGGGCAGGATCCCCTGGGAGGCATCCACCCAGAGATGGGCCAGAAAAATGAGAAGGATGGGTATTCTTTCCATAATCGGTTAGGAACAGAACTTCTGAGACACGGCACTAACCGGGCGGGTGGGCCGATGCATCGGAGAAAGGAATGGTTCCGATGTAATGGAACAACGCCCTGCCCCTGGAGAGCAGGATGAGGTCGCCGGGGAAAAGATCGGTCAATTCACCGGGGTTGAGGGAAATGCCTGCATCTTTCCTGGCAATGACCGTGCCGTTCGTCGAGAAGAGATCCACAATCCGGGCCTGACCCCCCGGAAAGATCATGCAGTGGACCCTGGAAACGGTCCTGGGCTCGATCTTGCACTCCTTCATGGTGATGGTGTACCTGACATTCTCGATATCCTCTGAGATCACATCCTTCTGCTCCGAGGGGACATCGTTGATCAGGCTCTTCAGATGCTCACGCACGCCGTCGGCGCTGAGCCTTCCGATGAGAACCGGGCCGTCCTCCTCCAGGTCGAAATCCCTGGCAAAACCGGATAGGGGGTCAATGGATCTGAGTCTGTACATGCCTG
>JAFGPH010000393.1 GCA_016926135.1 Deltaproteobacteria bacterium | reverse complement strand
TGCGCCGTGCGCCGTTTGCTTACGTCTACCAGCGAAACGGGGTAAAGTCAAATACCCAGTCCGCTCCCTCTCCCTTGCCTTTCAAGCATTACAGCCGCCGCCGATACCACAATATCCTGTGGTCTCAATTCTACTTTGATACAATGCGATTCGTCCATACAAACGCCGTATTTTTAGACACTTGAACAATATGTAGTGTTTATGATTGACTTCCGACACAATCTGTAGTATCAAAAATCAGTTTTTTGACCCGGCCCTGGATCCGAGGATTTAAGCAGGGCGGGCAGGGTGTCGTACCCTTGAAAAGAAGGGAATTTCTCATCAAGAGCGCCTCTTTCTTGCTGGGAGGCATGGCAGGTCTCGGCGGCCTCCCCAGGGCCTTTGCCGCCCCTGTGAAACCCAGGCTGGCCATCATCATTGACGACATCGGCCACAGCCTCTCCAAGGCCAGGCGCTTCCTGGATCTCTCCGTCCCCATCACATTTGCCATATTGCCCAGGCTTTCCCACTCCCATGACCTCGCGCACGAGATCCATCTGGCAGGCCATGAGATCATGCTGCACCAGCCCATGGAACCCTGTGACCGGGCGCTGAGTCCGGGCCCGGGGGCCCTCTATGTGGGCGATGGAGGGGGCAGAATCGTGAAGGTCATGGAGGAGAACATCTCGGAGATCCCCTTTGCCATAGGCGTCAACAACCACATGGGTTCCAGGTTCACCGCAAGCAGGCGAGAGGTCCAGCAGGCCCTTGGGGTCCTTTGTGAGACAAACCTCTTTTTTGTGGACAGCCTCACGTCCAGCCACTCCGTGGCCTACGAAACAGCCAGAGATCTGGATGTGCCCGCGGCCTTCAGACATGTTTTCCTGGACCACGACCCGCGGGAGGGGGCGATTCTCCACAGTCTTGAACGGCTGCGACTGCACGCCCTGAAGTACGGCCGGGGAATCGGCATCGGCCATCCCCACCCGGAGACCGCCAGGGCCATTGGTCGCTTCGTGAGGAAATTCGCGGACGCCGGACTCTCCCTGGCCCACATCTCGGAGTTGATCCGACCCGCCTGACAGCTTTCTGAGAGACCCCCCGCTACCGAACGGACGTCATGCCTCCCCGCCTGTGCGGGGGCAGGTGGGTCGTGATTCGTGCTCGTGATTCGTGCTCGTGTACGTGAATTTCCTGAACCGTCAGTTTTTCTTTTCTTCTGGCTCCCGGCTCCTGAATTCTGTCTCCTGCTTTACCCTTGAACCCTGCACCCTGGACCTTTTAGACCCCTCACCTCAGGAGCATGTCCCAATCGAAGGTTCGGAAGGTGCCATGGAGGTTGTGATCGTCCTCCACCTCCCGGAACGTGAGATGGGGGAAAATCCTGCGGGCCACCGCCCTCGCATCACGAAGGGGAATGACATCATCGTGGTTCCCGTGGAAGACCCAGACGGGCACGGAAACGCGCTTTTCCGGATACCCGGAGGCGGCCAAGAGGTTAATGGCCGGGGCGAGGAGCACCATCCTTTCTATGCTGGATTCGTGCTGCATGGCAAAAACCGTCGCCATCAGGCCTCCGAAACTCGATCCCACGATGCGGAGGCCTGCCGTCCCTGAAAGAATGCCTTCGAGCTGTTGCACCCGTTCTTCCAGAGGGCCTGAAAAATCCGGGGTGAGCATGTCCGGGTATCTTTCCCGGAAAAAAACGGCTTTGGTACCCTGGCTGCTGCTGTCCAACCCGTGCAAAAAAATCTTCATCTTCGTTTACCCGCAGCCGATTTGTCTCCTCCGCTCCGCCTCCTCTGCGGCGCGTACCTCCGCCCCGGATGCATCCCGCACATCCACAATTTGGAGGTCCATGGAAGCCCCGATGCCGGCCAGCGGCTTGTTGAAATCGGCCAGGACCGTCTCATTGCGGATCTCCAGCACCTTGAAGGAGAGGAGACTCCCTTTGCGGATCTGCCGGTAGAACTGCCCTTGCTTCAGCCGCTGCTTGATGAGTCCCTTTCTGGGAATCTCCACCACCAGCTTGGGATCGTGCTCGCCGTAGACCTCCGAGGCGGGTATGGAGACGCTCAATCGATCTCCGGTTTTGCGGCCCTCGATCGCCTTTTCCAGGCTGGGCGCCTGTCGCTCCACGCCGTAGACGAAGCTCAGGCGTTCCTCGGGTCGGTCCGCGGAGTCGCCGTCCGACAGCCCGGTCCTGAGGGTGTACCTCAAGGTGACCCTCTTGTGGTTTTGAATCGAATCCATGGGATGTGACCGCAGCAGGCTGCTCAGAAACGTTCAGATGCAAGGCGCCCGAGGTCTAGAGGATTTCCAGGACTTCGTAAGACTGAAGACCGGAGGGCGTCCGTACCTGTATCTCGTCTCCCACCTGGGTTCCGATCAGGGCCTGCCCGATCGGGGAGGTGACGGAGATCCTGCCGTGCTCGGGTTCCGACTCATAGGGACCCACCAGCTGGTATTGCACCTCTCCTTCGGACTGCAGATCGTAGAGCAGGACGGTTCTGCCGAATACGGCCCGATCTGCGGGGCGGCTGTCCATCTCAATCACCTCGGACCGGCCGATGACCATCCTGAGCTCGTTGATCTTGGCCTCAATGAATCCCTGCCTCTCCTTGGCCGCATGGTATTCCGCATTCTCGCTGAGGTCTCCGTGACCCCTCGCCTCTTCGATCGCCCGTATGTTTGAAGGCCTCTCGATTCTCTCGAAACGGATCAGTTCTTCCTTCAGCCGATCCAGACCGGCCCGGGTAATGGGAATTCTTTCCATGCGTCTATCTCATCCTCAGCGTCCGGCCACAGTCGGCATGGGGACCACAGGCTCGGTGAGGAGGAATTCCCCGCTCTGGATCCACTGCTTCAGGATCGTGGCAACCTCCTGCGCCCTGGTGTAGGAGGACAGGGGCACAGTATGAATGTCTTTTCCGTTGAACCGGATCGTGCCGCTTTTGAGCTGGCTGTAGCTGACCCGGCCAAGACTCTTGGACTCCCCCCGCGGGTAGTCCTGACCGTAGTCGATGATCTGGGTGAAGATCTCGTCATCCGACACGCCCGTGAATCGGGCCATCTCCTCGTTGAGCACGGGGATGGGCACACCCAATCCGACAGCCAGGGAGCAACCGTACCCCAGCATGCTGACCCCCACAACCCACCGGGGATCCATCTCCTTCAGATTTCCCATGACCATCAGGGTGCCGGCCGGAGAAAGGGGGACCCCGTTCTTGCCCCTGGGGGCCTGGGGTTTGTGCTGGGTTCCCGGACCGATCACGTAACCCTGCGCCCCTCCCAGAAAGATTCGGGTGCCGAGCCCCATGGTAAGATAGTACGGGTCGTTCAGCAGGGGACTGAGCTGTCCGGCCGTGGCGTAATTGGCATTGCCCGCCCTGGGCTTCAGCACCCCCATGTAGGTGTAAATGGTTTTTTTGGACAGGTTGATCGCACAGTTGTAGTTCTGATAGGCATTGCGGGGATTCATCAGCGCCGCATAGGGCAGGTCGGCAAGGGTAACCCTCCTGGAGAACTTGAGATTCGGGTAGCAGTCGGTCCCGTATGCGCTTGCCCTCAGGGTCACCTTCTTCCCCGCCACCAGGTCCTGCAGAACGTGGCCTCCCCCGTATTTGAACTGCCCCGGGTGAACACGGTTCAGGGGATCTTCTTCCGTGGGCTCCGTGACGCCCAGGTAGATATCCACCGCGGCGAGTCCGGCGTAGGCGGGCACGTCGTTCAGCCACACCTTTGCAGCCTTGGTCCCGGGTTTGGTATGCCCGAAGTTGATGAAGGCGCCGGAGGAACACATGGGGGAGAAAGTGCCGGTCGTAACCACATCGATTTCCCGAGCGGCCCTGGCCGGCCCCTGCTTGCGCACAATGTGGGTCATTTCGTCGGCGGTGACGACTACGGCTTTGCCGTGCCGGATCCTTTCGTTGATCTCCTGAATGGTCTTTTGAGCCTTTTTCCCAGCCACTTGGTCTTCAGCCCCCCGGTCTTTCAAAAGGTGCATGTATCATAGAGGCTTTGAATTGCCAAGACAAGCAAAAGTTGACTTCTTCCGTTGGTTTCTATAATCATAAAACCAGGAAAATCAGAACATGAAACCCATGAGCCCACTGCACATCGGGGGCCTCACCCTTGAGGAAAAAGGCCCCTTTTTCCTGATTGCAGGTCCCTGCGTCATTGAAAGCCCGGAGATCACCTTGCGGGTGGCCGCATTTCTGAAGGAGACCAGTGAACTGCTGGGCATCCCCGTGATTTTCAAGTCCTCCTACGACAAGGCAAACAGGACATCGGTCTCTTCTTACAGGGGGCCGGGGCTGGACAGGGGTCTGGAGGTCCTGTGGAGGGTGAAGGAGGAAATCGGTTTACCTGTTCTGTCCGACGTGCACCAGACCGGTGAGGTGGAAAAGGCTGCCCGGGTGTTGGATATGATCCAGATCCCCGCTTTCCTGTGCCGGCAGACGGACCTTCTGATCGCGGTCGGCAGCACGGGGCTTCCCGTGAACCTCAAGAAGGGTCAGTTCCTTTCCCCCTGGGAGATCGAGCAGGCGATCCTCAAGGTGGTTTCCACCGGAAACCGGAACCTGCTGATCACGGAGAGGGGCAGTTCTTTCGGTTACAACAACCTGGTGGTGGACATCCGTTCCATCCCGGTGATGAAGGATTTCGGTTTCCCGGTGGTCTTCGACGCAACGCACAGCGTTCAACTTCCGGGGAATGCGGGTCTCTGCTCAGGAGGGCAGCGGGAGTTCGTGGAACCCCTTTCCAGGGCCGCCGTGGCCGCAGGGGCCAACGGCGTATTCCTGGAGGTCCACCCCAGTCCGGAGTCCGCGCTCTGTGACGGGCCCAACTCCCTTCCCCTCGACCAGGTCAAACCCCTCCTGGCCCTTCTTCGGGAGATCCACGGCCTCGTCCGGTCGGCCGTTTGAGCCCCCGCTCCTGCGCCTTTTGCGGATGTGCATCCGGGAGGCCTCGCCGCGGGAAGTCAACCACTGTCGGCAGAAGCCGACAGCTTGAGGGACAAAGGGACAAAGTGGCAAAGGGACAAAGCAGAGAACAACAAACCGGTTACCCCTTTGTGCCTATGTGCCTCGGCACCTTTGTGCCTCCCTCTCGGTGGCCAAAATCGAACTGAAGTCTTCGCCTGAAGGCGAGGGTTTTTCTCCCATTCCCCGAGAGGGACAATAAGGGGAGAAGATTAAGCTTTACACCGCCTTTTCGTATTTGGTATAAT
>JAFGPH010000392.1 GCA_016926135.1 Deltaproteobacteria bacterium | reverse complement strand
GCCTCAGCCCTTCGCATGGCGGCCAAAATGGAAGGCAAGGAGACCATCATCCAAGAGAAGACTCTCGATCGTCAGTGCGTGAGAGACTTTGTCATCCAGCTCGACGATGTGGTGGGTCAGTATGATGCCGTTCTTTCCCTGGCGTGCGGGGCCGGGGTGCAGGCCGTGGGTGACATGTACCCGGAGATTCCCGTCATCCCGGCGTTGAACACCGAATTTCTGGGTGAGACCAAAGACCAGGGAATCTGGCTGGAGAACTGTCTGGGGTGCGGGGATTGCATGCTCTATCATTTCGGCGGGATTTGTCCTCTGGCCCGATGTTCCAAGCATCTCATGAACGGGCCCTGCGGGGGGTCCAGGGGAGGGAGCTGTGAAATCCGGCCGGACGTGCCCTGCGCCTGGCAGGAGATCATCCTCAGACTGGAGGGTTTCGGGGCACTGGACAGGCTGGAGCGGATCCATCCTCCCAAGGACTGGTCCAGGAAGAACGGGGGCGGACCGAGAAGGATCGTGAGGGAGGACCAGAAGAGGTAAAGACAATGAGTCAGTTGAGAAAGGTTTTGGAGAAGGGCAACTTTGCGGTGACCGCGGAATGCGGGCCGCCCAAGGGAGCCGAACCGGAGGTGATTGTTCGCAAGGCGGAACTCCTCAAGGGGAAGGTGGACGCCGTCAACGTGACGGACAACCAGACGGCCATTGTCCGCATGTCGAGCCTTGCCGCCTGCGCGCTGCTCAAATCCACGGGCCTGGACCCGGTGCTCCAGATGGTCGTGAGGGACCGAAACAGGATTGCCCTGCAATCGGACATCCTGGGGGCTTCCGCCCTGGGGATCCGGAACGTGCTTTGCCTTTCCGGAGACCATCAGGGTTTCGGGAACCAGCCTCAGGCCATGGGCGTGTTTGACCTGGATTCCATCCAGTTCGTCCAGACGCTCAGAACCATGAGGGACGAAGGGGCGATCCTGGGGGGCGGGAAGCTGACCAAGGGGCCGCAGGTTTTTATCGGGGCGGCCGCGAATCCCTTTGCCGACCCCCTCTCCTTCAGGGTCGTGCGGCTGGCCAAGAAGATTGCGGCGGGTGCGGAGTTCATCCAGACCCAGTGCATCTACAACCTGGAAAGATTCGAGACGTGGATGCAGATGGCCAGAGACCGCGGCCTCACGGAAAAGGCTTCCATCCTGGGCGGCGTGACCCCCTTGAAATCCGCAGGCATGGCGAAGTACATGCGGGACAGGGTTTCGGGGATGGAGGTGCCGGATTCCGTCATCCAGCGGATGGAAAAGACGCCCTCCAAGAAGCAGCGGGAGGAAGGAATCAGGATCTGCGTGGAAACCATCGACCGACTGAGAGAAACCCCCGGTGTGAAAGGGGTTCACATCATGGCCATCGAGTGGGAGGAAGTGGTGGGCGAGATTGTGGAGCGGGCCGGTCTGCTGCCGAGACCGACGGAATGAGGTGCAGGGTACAAGGTGCAAGGCACAGGTTTTGTCCGGTTCCTTTCCGTGCACCTTGCCCCTTGGACCTTTCACCATTTGAAATACTCACTCTGCCCTGCGAGTTGCGGGGGCAGACGATCCAGCAGGAATTGGGATGCCAGCAAAGTACATGATCCACACAAGGCCGGTAGGGCCAAGATTCAAGCCTGTCACCAAGTCCGGCATCATCGCATGGGAAGAGGGCTGCCTGAAGTGTGCCGTGTGCGTAAAGAAGCAGTGTGTTTACAAGGTTTACGAGCACCGGGGTCTTGACGCCGGGCAGATGCTGGACTCCATCGACAACGAGTGCATGAACTGCCTGAGGTGTGTTCAGGGCTGTCCCAAGGAACTGATCCAGAAGTCCATCAATCCGGAATTCAGGAGCCTCGGCGATTCCTACTGGAGGCCGGAGATCATCGAGAAGCTCTGGTTCCAGGGGGAGACGGGCCGGATCCCGGTATCCGGAGCGGGGTACCCCGGCCCGTTCAGCGGTCCGGGTTTCGACGCCATGTGGACCGATATGTCCGAGATCGTGCGTCCCACCCGGGACGGTATACACGGGCGCGAATACATCAGCACCGCCATTGATCTCGGGGCAACCCCCAACCATCTCCGCCTCGGGGATTCGGCCGGACCGGAGGGCGATTTCCCGGACCTGGTGGACATCCCGATTCCCATCCTCCTGAGGTTGCCCCCTTTCGGTTCCATAAGCCAGAAGACCGTCAAGGGCTGGGCCATGGCCGCAAGACACCTGGGCACCTTTCTGGCCGTGGGGGAAGCCGCGATGAGGGGCGGGCTTGGGGCCTACAGGCCGTGGCTGATCCCCGATGCGGTTTGGGAGTCGGTAGGCCGGGGGGGCGGTCGCCCTCGACCGAGGGTGGTTGAAGTTCCCTGGGAGAAGCCCCTGGAGGGGAAGATCAGGGGGGCGTCCGGGGCGCCGAAGACATCCCTTGTTTCCGTCCGTCTCCCCATCTCAAAGGGGGTCGAAGGGAGGGCCGTCGCGCTCGCACGGCTGGGGATTCCGATCCTGCATGTGGCCGCCGATGAAAAGGGCGAGTCCCAGGACAAACCTGGGACCTTGATCAGGGACGCCATCAGGATGGTCCACCAGGCCCTCCTGGAGGCAGGCATTCGGGACGAGGTCACCCTGCTTGCGAGCGGCGGCATCGCCATGGCCGAGCACGTGGCCAAGGCCATTATCTGCGGGGCCGACGGGGTCTTCGTAGACCTGCCTATTCTCATCGCGTTGCAGTGCCGGGTGTGCCGGAGGTGCGCCCAGGGGCTTTCATGCCCCGTGGAGATCGGGGAGGCCTTATCCTCCTGGGTGGCGGGCAGGGTGGTCAACCTGATCGGGGCCTGGCACAATCAGATCCTGGAGGTGATGGGCGCCAT
Organism: Deltaproteobacteria bacterium; assembly: GCA_016926135.1. The sequence goes on along the minus strand of JAFGPH010000392.1, from coordinate 6,596 downwards.
GGGGATCAGGGATGTGCGTCGACTGCGGGGGGAGACGGGCCGGGCCATGTTCTTCGAGGACCTGGACGGCGCCACCTTCCGAGATCTCGGCAGGGTTCAGGAGGGTTTTGAGCTTGAGTAGGGAGGAAAAGAGGAAGGATTTCCCGGAGGTCGTTCCTGCGCCGTCCAGGTTCAGGAATCCCATCGCCAAATACCGGCTGGATCGCTCCAGCGCCTGCACGGCCTGCGGCAGGTGCGTGGAGATCTGCCCTTACGGTGTCCACGAGATCAGGAGAGGGGAAGTCCGCACGAGGAACCACTACCGCTGTGTGGGGCCGGCGTGTCCCACACCCTGCCACAAGGAATGCCCCGCGGATGCCCTCACCCTGAGGCGCAATCCCACCTTCGATACCATGGGCGATTCACGATGGACCCCGGACCTTCTGGCCAGCACATGGATCATGGCGGAGACCGGCAGGGTGCCTGCTGGTGGACTCGAGTACAAGGTCGGAGGCTCAGGCGGAGGTTTCGACAAACTGCGCCTTCTCTTCCCTCTGGGGGGACAAGAGTCCCTTCCTCAGGATGTGGAAGTGGACATGGGGATTGACCTCAACAGGCGCAACGACAACGCCCAAAGGGTCAGGATCAACGTGCCCTTTTACGGAGGGGGCATGTCCTACGGTTCGGTGAGCATCACCACCATGCTGAGCAGGATCAAAGCGGCCGCCGCCCTCGGAACCTTTTGCTGCACCGGGGAGGGAGGGTACCCGGATGAGTTGAAACCCTATGACGATCACGTGATCACCCAGGTGGCCACGGGCCTGTTCGGGGTGAGGGAGGAGACGATCCAGAGGGTCAGGATCGTGGAATTCAAATACGCCCAGGGCGCCAAACCGGGCCTGGGAGGTCACCTGCTTGGAGACAAGGTGACCCCTGGTGTCGCCAGAATGCGGGAGGCGGTTGTGGGATACCCCCTCTTTTCGCCCTTTCCCTTTCACAGTGTCTATTCCGTGGAGGACCACAAGAAGCACGTGGACTGGATCAAGGCTATCAACCCCAAGGCGCTTGTCTCCGTGAAGGTCTCCACGCCGACGGATGTGGATATGGTCGCCGTGGGGAGCTACTATGCGGGGGCCCACATCATCCACCTGGACGGAAGCTACGGCGGGACCGGGGCCGCCCCGGACATTGCCAAGAAGAACATTGCCATGCCCATCGAGTATGCGGTGCCCCGGGTACATCGCTTTCTCACGGAGGAGGGCGTGAGGGACAGGATCACGGTCATTGCAAGCGGCGGACTCAGAACCCCCCATGACGTGGCCAAGATCATTGCCCTCGGCGCGGACGGGGTTTGCACGGGCACGGCCGATCTGGTCGCCCTGGAGTGCATCCGCTGTCACAACTGCGAGAGCGGCAGGGGGTGCGCCAGGGGTATCGCCACCACGGACCCGGAGTTGATGAACCTGATCGACCTGGAGTGGGGAACCCGGAGGATCGTCAACCTTTTCCTGGCCTGGCGGGGGGAGTTGACCCGTATCCTGCGGCGCCTGGGCATGAAGAGTATCCGGGAACTGGTGGGTCGCAGGGACTGCCTGGCGCACCTGGATTACATTGATCATTGAAAGATCCTCAAATGACAAATGACAAATGAAATGGATGATATCAGAAAGATTATTGAATCGAGAAAGCCCCTCGTAAAAGACCTCCGATCGAGACCCGTCACCAGCCTGGAAGGAGAAGGCGGTTGCGGGGTAACGGGTTTTGCCTGCAGCATCCCGGTGAGGGGTAAACACATCTTCGAACCCTCCAGGCAGATGCACAACCGGGGCAACGGCCGCGGAGGGGGAATCGCGGCCATGGGCTTCGACCACCGCATGCTCGGCGTCTCCCCGGAGATCCTGCAAGAGGACTACATCCTCCAGGTTGCCGTGCTGGAGGCAGGGGTCATGGACGAGGTGGAGAGGCAATTCATCGCCCCCTTCTTCCACGTGGATTTGTCCGAGCAAATCCCCCATATCGACGACTACCGGGACATCCACGGGCTCGATGTGCGTCCTCCCGATGTGTGGCGGTACTTTGTCCGGGTCAAACCGGATGTGCTGAGGCGATTCATCAGCCGGAATGCACTGAAGGGCCTTACGACACGCCAGGCCGAGGACGAGTTCGTGTACCAGAACACCTTCAGGCTCAACAAAACCTACTATGACGCCTACGGCCGGCAGAGGGCCTTTGTCCTTTCCCATGGCCGGAACTTCTTCATTCTGAAGATCGTGGGCTACGCCGAACAGGTGGTGCAGTACTACAAACTCGACGACTTCAAGGCGCACATCTGGATCGCCCACCAGCGCTATCCCACCAAGGGAAGGGTCTGGCATCCGGCCGGCGCCCACCCCTTCATCGGTCTCAACGAGGCCCTGGTGCATAACGGCGATTTCGCCAACTACCACTCTGTTACCGAATACCTGAGGCAGAGGAACATCTATCCTCTTTTCCTGACCGATACGGAGGTATCGGCCCTGCTCTTCGACCTGTACATCCGGACCTACGGCTACCCGCTGGAGTACGTGATCGAGGCCCTGGCGCCGACCATGGAGAGGGACTTTGATCGACTGCCGCCGGAGAAGCAGAGGATCTACAGGGCCATCCAGGCGACCCACATCCACGGGTCCCCTGACGGGCCGTGGTTTTTTATCATCGCCAGGAACGAGACGGAGACGGGGCGTCTGCAGCTGATCGGTATCACGGACACGGCCATGCTGCGACCCCAGGTCTTTGCCCTCCACGACGGCCAGGTGCAGGTCGGCCTCGTCTGCTCGGAGAAGCAGGCCATCGACGCCACCCTGAAAAGCCTTGCAGACGAGGATCCCAGGGTGGGGACCGTGGCCGATCGCACCTGGAATGCCCGTGGCGGAAGCTATACGGACGGCGGGGCCTTCCTTTTCAACCTGGAACGGCCGGGGTCGGAGCCCCTCGAACGACGCCTGACCTGTGAGGACAAGTTCGGCAAGGAGATCCAGGTCGAGCAGGGACAGGTCCCCTACCTCCCGGGCCGCGTCTACTACATGTGGGAGGGCGCAGAGAGGGCACGGTTCGACATTTCCGGCTTCTTCGACCTCCAGAGGCCGGACCTGCTCTTCGACTACGTGAGGGACGGGATCAGGAACTGGGATTATTCGGATCTCATGGACTGTCTCCGGGATATCCGGAGGAATGCGCTCAGGGGGGACGCCCATTTTGAAGTGGCCCTTGCCGCCCTTACCCGGCTCCTGGACCTTCGCTATCCCACCCATGACAAGAAGAGGCGATCCATCCTGCAGATGATCCACCAGACCCTCGAAACCATATTCCGTCATTTCCCTACACTCGAGAGCGAGGACGGGAGGGGCACCTACCGGCTGATCGACTGGGAAAGCAGGCGGTTTTTCAGGGGGCCGGGTTACGATGAAAAGGTCCTGCTCATCGATGCCGGCCTCTTTCCTCCCGAGGGGGATCATTGTGACAGCCGGCTCATGGCGGAGGCCTTCTTCAGGGGATGGCGGCGCTTCATCGTGTTCGGTTTGAAGGGACAGCGTTTCCACGGTTGCGGGTTCGGGTCGGATTCCGGGGGCGTGAGAATCGACGTGTATGGAAGCTCAGGGGACTACCTGGGATCAGGGGCCGACGGTCTGTCCATCTACGTTCATGGAAACGCCCAGGACCAGCTCTGCCAGATCATGAAGTCGGGGAAGGTTGTTGTCTTCGGGGACGTAGGACAGACCTTCATGTACGGCGCCAAGGGGGGCGAAGTCTATGTGATGGGCAACGCCGCCGGCAGGCCCCTCATCAATGCCGTGGGCAGACCCAGGGTGGTGATCAACGGCACCTCCCTGGATTACCTCGCGGAATCCTTCATGGCGGGAGATCCCCTCAGTGGGGGGGGATTCGTGGTCCTGAATGGAGTGGAGTTTGACGGGGAAGGAAAGGTGATTCCCCAGAGTTCACCCTACCCGGGGTCCAACCTCTTCTCCCTGGCGTCGGGTGGCGCCATCTACGTTCGAGATCCTTTCGGGCAGGTGGACGATGAACAGCTCAACGGGGGCGAAATCGTTTCCCTCACGGAAAAAGACTGGGACCTGATCCTCCCGTACCTGCAGGAGAACGAGAGGCTCTTCGGTATTTCTGTCGCGGATGACCTCCTGAGAGTGGGGGACCGGCGCCTGAGTTCCCTGGATGTCTACCGGAAGGTGAGGCCCCGGGCCGTTGGCCAAGGTGCCGAAGATGGCCTGGAGGAATGGCTGGAGGGGGAGTCGCTGTGGCGGTATACGGATACGTACGGAAGAGGAAAGAGGTTCAAGAAGTGAACCACAGACCCACACAGACGTAGACGGACAATCAGGTTGCCGCAAGTCTGTGTCGGTGTAGTCCCAGAGGGACGGGTGGTTAAGAAAATTCGGGTGTATCCATGAATGGCAGGGAAGAGCCCATGAAGGCACTGGTAGCGCTTGAAGACGGAACGGTGTTCCAAGGCCGTTCCTTTACCGGCCATGGAGAGGCCGTGGGAGAGGTGGTCTTCAACACGAGCATGTCCGGATACCAGGAGATCCTGACCGACCCGTCCTACTGCGGTCAAATGGTGACCATGACCTACCCTCTCATAGGAAATTACGGTATCAACGACGAAGACGTGGAGTCCGGAAGGATACAGGTCAGGGCCTTGGTGCTGAAGGAGTACCAGGAGTTTCCGAGTAACTGGCGCTCCAGGAAGACCCTGGCCGAATACCTGAGGGAGAGTCGCGTGCCGGGCATCGAGGGGATCGACACCCGGGCGCTCACGAGGCATATCCGGTTGATCGGCGCCATGAGGGCGGCGCTCTCCACACGAGATCTGGACCCGGATTCCCTGGTGGAGAAGGCGAGGTCCTCGCCCCGGATGGCGGGACAGGACCTCGTGAGGGAGGTGACGTGCAGGGCGCCTATGATGTGGCGTCAGGGCAGGCCTGTGAGGGTGGAAGAGGGTCTGGACCGGTTCAGATGGCCGGAGGGACCGGGAAGGTGGAACGTGGCGGCAGTGGATTACGGGGTGAAGTACAACATCCTCCGTTCGCTGGAACAGAGGGGATGCAACATCCTGATCCTTCCCGCGGACGTCGACGGCGAGGCCGTTGAAAGGTTGAAACCCCACGGGCTCTTTCTGAGTAACGGTCCGGGAGACCCCGCCGCCGTCACCTATGCCATCGACACCATCCGTTCACAGATCGGCAGGAGGCCGGTATTCGGCATATGCCTGGGCCACCAGTTGATCGGGCTGGCCCTCGGGGGAAAGACCTTCAAGCTCAAATTCGGACACAGGGGGGCGAACCAACCCGTCAAGGACCTAGCCACGGGAAAGGTGGAAATCACCTCCCAGAATCACGGCTTCTGTGTGGACATGGAATCCCTGTCCGATCCCGACGTGGAGCTGAGCCACATCAACCTCAATGACCGAACCCTGGAGGGACTCGCACACAAGAAGATCCCTCTCTTCTCCGTGCAGTATCACCCCGAGGCGTCCCCGGGGCCGCACGATGCGGGCTACCTCTTTGACCGATTTGTGCAGATGATGGAGAATCACCTCTGACTCTTATGCCCAAGCGAAACGACATCCAGAAGATCCTCATCATCGGCTCCGGACCCATCGTGATCGGGCAGGCCTGTGAGTTCGATTACTCCGGAACCCAGGCCTGCAAGGCCCTCGTGGAGGAGGGCTACGAGGTGGTGCTCATCAACAGCAACCCGGCCACCATCATGACCGACCCCGAAACGGCCCACCGGACCTATATCGAACCCATCATTCCCGAGATCGTGGCCAAGGTGATCGAACGGGAAAGACCCCAGGCCCTCCTTCCCACCCTGGGGGGACAGACCGGCCTCAACACGGCGGTCAGGGTGGCCGAAAGCGGTCTGCTGGAGAGACTGGGCGTGGAGATGATCGGCGCTTCCCTGCCTGTGATACGGAAGGCGGAGGACAGGGAACTGTTCAGGGATGCCATGACCCGGATCGGGTTGCGGGTTCCCAGGAGCGGCATTGCACGGGAAATGAATCGGGCCAGGGAGATCGCGGAGGAGATCGGCTACCCCGTCATCATCAGGGCGAGCTTCACCCTCGGCGGGATCGGCGGCGGCATCGCTTACAACCGCGAAGAGATGGAGGTACTGTCGGTCGCAGGGCTGGAAGCGAGCATGATCTCCGAGATCATTCTGGAGGAATCCCTCATCGGCTGGAAGGAATATGAACTGGAGGTCATGAGAGACTTCAAGGACAATGTGGTGATCATCTGCTCCATCGAAAATCTGGACCCCATGGGGATCCACACAGGAGACAGCATCACCGTGGCCCCAGCCCAGACCCTCACCGACAGGGAATACCAGGGAATGAGGGATGCGGCCATCGGCATCATCCGGGAGATCGGGGTGGAGACGGGAGGGTCCAATATCCAGTTCGCGGTCCATCCCGAGACGGGCGGGATGATGGTGATTGAAATGAACCCCAGGGTCTCCAGAAGTTCGGCCCTGGCATCCAAAGCGACCGGATTCCCCATTGCGAAGATCGCGGCCAAACTCGCCGTGGGCTACACCCTGGACGAGATCGCCAACGACAT
>JAFGPH010000391.1 GCA_016926135.1 Deltaproteobacteria bacterium | reverse complement strand
TCTTCAGGTCCTGCTGGATCAGGAGGTTCCGCGCCTCAAGGAATTGTCGAACGATCGTTTGGGGAGATTGTGGCTGGCCAGTGTCATGTCCCATAAATACGTTTACAAATACGGGCTGCTTCAGGGGTCGTCGGGGGGTGGTCTCTCAGAGCCGCAACTCGTGGCCACAGAATATGTTAAGGTATTTATGGGACACGACACTAGATGGCGTCCTCGTCCTCTTCTCCTGTTCTGATCCGGACAGCTTTTTCCACCGGTAGGATGAATATCTTACCGTCTCCTATCTGCCCGGTGTAGGCGTTCTCCTTTATGGCCTCCAGGACCCTGGAAACCATCTCCAGAGGGACAACCACTTCAACCTTGATCTTGGGGAGGAAATCCACGACATACTCGGCACCCCTGTAAATCTCCTTGTGACCCTTCTGCCTCCCGAACCCCTTGACCTCGGTAATCGTCATCCCGCTCACGCCGAGTTGCAGGATGGCCTCCTTGACGTCATCCAACTTGAAGGGTTTGATAATCGCCTCGATCTTTCGCATATGAACCATCCTTCTGAAATCTTTTTGGATTTCACAACCCCATACCACTGTATCACGGCTTGTCGCCCACCCGATTTCAGCCGTGCGGTTGTTCAGGCATACTATGCACCCCGTGTTTCATTGTCAATCCCTTTCAGCCCCTCCACGCGAGCTCTCCGCGTGGCGTTTCACGTTAAAGGCACCCCAGACAGAGTTGCGGCCTGGACGACCACATACCAAGACCCTCCCAGCAACGGCGTTCTTTGATCACAAGGGCCGCCGGGGGGTGGTCTCTCAGGCCGAAATCGGATCCTGAGGAATGAGTCTTTTACAAATTTGTACAACTATTTCTCACGATATACAAACTTGTCATTTAATTGGCAAGGCCTGCGGAGTGGGCAATTTCACGAACACCCTGGTATAACGTAACAATTCCTTCAAGGGCGGTACTGGCACAAAGATTGCCCTTTCATGCGAAGAAACTGCCGGAGGGAATTGCCATGAATACGGGAGACACCGCTTTTGTGCTTTTGTCGGCCGCCCTGGTCATGCTCATGACGCCCGGGCTGGCCCTCTTCTATGGGGGAATGGTTCGGGGCAAGAACGTGCTCGGGACCATCATGCAGAGTTTCATTATCCTGGGGATCATCACCCTGGAATGGGTCCTGTGGGGATACTCCATGGCCTTCGGGCCCGACCACGGCGGCCTGATCGGCGGTCTTGACTGGGTCGGGCTCAAGGGAGTGGGAATGGAACCCAGCGAGAGCTACGGCACCACCATTCCCCATCTGGCCTTCATGATCTTTCAGTGCATGTTTGCCGTCATCACCCCTGCCCTGATCACCGGAGCCTTTGCGGAGAGGATGAAATTCAGTGCCTTCCTTCTCTTCACACTCCTGTGGGCCACCCTCGTCTACAACCCTCTTGCCCATTGGGTCTGGGGCGGCGGAGGCTGGATGGCCAAGATGGGCGCACTGGACTTCGCCGGAGGCACCGTGGTCCACATCAGTTCCGGGGTGTCTGCGCTTGCCGCGGCCCTGCTGGTCGGCAGGAGGCTGGGATACGGCAGCACCGCCTACATCCCCCACAACCTTCCCATGACCATCACCGGCGCGGCACTCCTCTGGTTCGGTTGGTTCGGATTCAATGCGGGGAGCGCCCTTGCGGCCAACGGTCTTGCAGCCAGCGCCTTTGTGGTCACCCATGTCGCCTCCGCAGTGGCCGCCCTTTCGTGGCTCTTCATGGAGTACCTTCACAGGGGAAAGCCGACCACGCTGGGCGCGGCGAGCGGTGCGGTGGCAGGCCTGGTGGCCATCACGCCGGGTTCCGGTTTTGTGGGGCCCATGTCCGCCGTGCTCATCGGAGCCCTGGCCGGAATCATCTGCTACGGGGGGGTGATGCTGAAGGGCCGACTGGGGTATGACGACTCCCTGGATGTGGTGGGCATCCACGGCCTCGGAGGGACCTGGGGCGCCATCGCTACGGGCCTCTTCGCCAGCAAGGCGGTGAATGCAGCCGGGGCGGACGGTCTTTTCTTCGGCAACCCCGGCCAGCTTCTGGTCCAGATCATCTCCGTGCTGGCTACTATCGTGTTTGCTTTCGTCATGACCCTGATCATCCTGAAGGTAGTGGCCCTTGTCCTGGGAATCCGTGTGGACTACGATCAGGAGGAGAAGGGACTCGACATCAGTCTCCACAACGAGAAGGGGTATACCTTCAACTAGCAGGATCCCGACCCTCAGCAAACAAAGGAGTGAAAAACATGAAAAAGGTGGAAGCGATTATCAAGCCCTTCAGGCTGGATGAGGTCAAGGAAGGTCTCTCGGGTATCGGCATCAATGGGCTCACGGTGACGGAGGTTCGAGGTTTCGGACGCCAGCGGGGCCACAGGGAGATCTATCGAGGGGCGGAGTACCAGGTGGACTTCGTCTCCAAACTCAAGATCGAGATCGTCATGGAAGACGGGCTGGTGGCCGAGACCGTGAAGGTGATTCAGGAAAGGGCCAAGACCGGACAGATCGGAGACGGCAAGATATTCATCCTCCCCGTGGAGGATGCCATCCGCATCAGGACCGGCGAGACGGGCAAGGACGCCATTTAGGTTCGCGTACCATGAAAACGTTTAGAGATACCGACCGCGTAAGAGGGCCTAGGGGGGTGGTCTCTCAGCGCCGCAACTGATCTTTATCCGTTGCCGATTGCCGCCCCGTGGTGTTGAAACTCTTTCCAATGAAGGGACAGGGACGGACTCCATGGCTTCCCCTATAGAGGGACTGAAAAGCTCCAGGGATCAACTGATTTCCAGGTTCTCCCGGGGTGAGTTGGCTGATGCCTTTCAAGAGACCTACACGGAGATGGTGGACCAGTATTTCCGTCGGAGCCTCCAAGAGAGTGAAACAGGCCGCAAGCTGTTCAGGGAGAAGAAGGCCGTCGCCCTCATTGCCGTAGGCGGATACGGTCGCAAGGATCTCTCCATTCATTCCGATGTTGATGTAATGATCCTCTTCGGTTCCAGGATCCCGCCGCTCGCCAAAGGGCTCGCGGAAGAGATGTTCTACCCCCTTTGGGATATCGGCCTTGACCTGGGTCACGGGACCCGCAGCATCAAGGACTGTGTCGACTTGGCCAAGCAGGACTTCGAGGTCCTCACTTCGCTCATGGATGCACGTTTTGTCTGCGGGGATTCCCCGCTCTACTTCTCCCTTGTTGAGACCCTCCACAAAAAGGCCGTATCGAAGAAAGCCTCCTTTTTCAGTAGGTGGCTGGAGGAGCAGGACAGGCTCCGCATGGCCACCTTCGGGGATGCGAGTTCCCTCCTGGAGCCCAATCTGAAGGAGGGGATCGGGGGGCTACGGGACTACCACCATATTCTCTGGCTTTCCAAGGTCTTTCACCGCCTGGGGGTTCCCCGGGACCTGGAGTACGGTGGGATCTTCTCCCACCGGGAATACGCGGAGATGAAAGGAAGCCTCCAATTCATCTGCCTGGTGCGGAACCACCTGCATCTCGTCTCCGGGAGGAAGAACGACCGGCTCACCTTTGACCACCAGGAGAGAATCGCCCGGATCCTGGGCTTCAGGGATCACGGGGATTTGCTTGCCGTCGAGCAGTTCCTGGGCAAGCTCCATGCCTCCATGGCATCGCTCAAGTCCCTTCGCAGTTCCTTCGCCCTCACCCATCTGCCCGGGAGACAGGGACTCGGGCGAGGGGAACAACCCGAGTCCCTGTCGGGGTCCATCGAACTCCTCCACGGTGAAGTCGGCTTTACATCGGCCACCTCCATCCTCTCCCATCCCCATCTGCTCGTGGAGATCTTCGAGTGGGGCTGCCGTTTGAACCGCCCCCTCTCCCTGGACGCAAGGAGGCTGGTCCGGGAGTTCCTCTACCTCGTGGACGAGGATTTCAGGAGATCCCCCGCGGTGGTGTGCGCATTCCTTTCCATCCTGAGGAGTCCACACGCCTTCGAAGCCCTGGATCAAATGGATACCCTGGGTTTTCTGGGTGCCCTGATCCCCGAGTTCGAGAACGTGAGGGAGAGAGTGCAGTTTGACAGCTACCACCTCTACCCTGTGGGAACCCACCTACTCCAGACGGTGAAGAACCTAAAGACTCTCGGCAGGGAAAAGAACCTCCTGCTCGTGGACATCTTCTCCGATCTTCGCCGTCCCGAATCCCTGCTTCTGGCCGGCCTCTTTCACGACCTCGGGAAGGTGGGCAAAAACCATGCCCGCAAAGGCGCCGCCATCACCCAGGGGATCCTCGATCGGTTGGCCTGCGACAGGGAAGGCACGGAGGATGTCCTCTTCCTGATTTCCCACCACCTCCTGCTGGCAGAGACGGCGACCCGCAGGGACCTCAACGATGAAAAGGTCGTGGTCCAGTGCGCGAGAACCATAGGAACGATCGATCGGCTCAAGATGCTCTATCTCCTCACCTGGGCCGACTCCGTAGCCACCGGCCCCAGGGCATGGAACGAATGGATCGAAAACCTGGTCCTGGAACTGTTCTTCAAGATCCTCCACACCCTGGAAAAGGGCGAACTGGCCACCCATGATGCATCCCGAAGGATCAAAGGCACCGAGCGGAAAGTGCGACGGGCCTTGGCAGGTCAGGTGCCCCCTGCTGAGCTGGAAACCCTCTTTGAGGCCATGTCACCCCGGTACCTGCTGGAGACGGAGTCTGGGGACATGATCCGGCACGTTCACGTCTTCAGGGCGCATCGGGAAGGCTTCGGAGAGCGCCCCTCGACGGCCTTCGGCCTTGAAGAAAGGGAGGAACCTTCGGACGGTTCCTGGGAGGTTCTCTTCATGGCCAGGGACAGGCCCGGCCTTTTCTCGGACGTAGCGGGGGTCCTCGCCCTCAACAACATCAACATCCTGTCGGCCCACATCTACACCTGGCTGGACGGGACGGCGGTGGACATCTTCAGGGTGAGCGGACCCGTGGACCCCATTCACCCCGACCGGATCTGGAAGACGGTGAAAAAGGACATGGAGAACACCTTCACGGGCAGGCTCTCCCTGCCCTACCGCCTGGAACAGAAATCAGGATCCGGCCTCCTGTCGCATCCGAAGAAGGGCATCCGCCCTCCCCAGGTAACGATCGACAACGACTCCTCGGATTTTCTCACCCTTATCGAGGTCTTTGCGGACGACCGGGTGGGACTGCTCTACCTCATCACCCACGCCCTCTTTCAGCTCAGACTGGACATCCGGATCGCGAAGATCGCCACCAGGGGGGACCAGATTGCCGACGTTTTCTATGTGCGGGATTTGGACGGCCAGAAGGTTCAGGACAGGGAACAGGTGGTGGAGATTGAACGGGCCATCCTGCATGCCCTGAAGCAGGGATGACCGGCACCGGCAGGCGAGAGATGGTCCTTCACGGCTGGCCTTTTCAAGCATCGCAAGCGCCTCCTCCACCCTGCCGACAGTCCTGAGGGCGACCGCCAAAATCGCTGTATTGTCAGCGCTGTTAGGACTGAGCGAAACCGCGAGTTCACACTCTTCCATTGCCTTATCCCACTGCCGCATCAAAAGGTGAACCAGGCCAACCGTCATGTGAGCGTCGGAACGTTAGGCTCTGCTAAGATCATTTTCTGGTCCGCTCAGAGCCCGGCCTCCGTTGCGGCAGATTCAAGAAGGGTGAGGTTTCTTGAGCTGCCGGATTTTATGCTTGCAAAAGATATCCGAATCCGATATATGAATTGCATATGAAGAAGGAGGTACTCCGATGGGCTCCATATCTCTCAAGCTGCCTGAAGATCTCCTCAGGAAGAGCTCTGACTGCGCTGAGGCTGTGCAGCTTTCACGAGCTGAGTATATCCGGCGGGCTATTGAGCGCATGAACCGGGAGACAGAGGCACGCATCCGCGCCGAGCGCATGGCAGAAGCCTCCCGAAAGGTCCGCAAGGAAAGCATGAAGATCAATGCCGAATTCTCAGCCATCGAGGACAACCCCAGTGCATAATCGAGGTGAGATCTGGCTCGCCAATCTCAATCCGGGCCGGGGAACCGAACCCGGCAAGACCCGCCCTGTTCTCATCCTTCAGGCACAGGCGTTGCTGGATGCGGACCATCCGTCAACGCTTGTTATTCCCCTTACAACCAACCTTATTGATGATGCGGAGCCCCTTCGTATCCGAGTCCCCGCCTGCGGAACTCTGGCTCAAGACTCGGATCTTCTGATTGACCAACTCCGGGCCATAGATAATCGTCGCCTGATCAAGGGACCGCTTGCGTCGATCGACCCATCTCTCATGGTGCAGGTGAATGAGGCTGTTCG
>JAFGPH010000390.1 GCA_016926135.1 Deltaproteobacteria bacterium | reverse complement strand
GCCGGCGTGGCCCAGTCCCACAACTACTACCCCGTCTCGCCCATGAAACGGGAGGACGGGATCGCGTACATCGCCCTGGGGCTCGGAAAGACGGTGGTGGAAGGGGAAAGGGCCCTGCGTTTCTCCCCCAGGCACCCCGGCGTGCTGCCCCAGTTCTCCACGGTCAAGGACATCCTGGCCAATGCCCAGCGCTTCTTCTATGCACTGAAGGTCAAGGAATACCCGGAGGAACTCACCTTCGAGAGATTCTCGAATTTGGAAAGGAGGGAGGTGGATGAGGCCGAGAACGAGTTTCCGATCCGCACACTGGCCAGCACCTATGTGTCCGAAGAAGACCGGATCAGGGACAGTGGATACCTTGCCGGGGCCAAAATCATGACCTTTGCCCCGATTCTCAAGTTCAACCAGTTTCCGCTGGCCCCTCTCCTCTGCGATTTCATCGAACTGGGGCGAGGAGGCATGGGCTGCCCCGTGGAAATCGAGTTTTCCGTGAACCTGGGCACGAGCGAAGACCCGAAGAAGGAATTCTACTTTCTTCAGATGAGGCCCATGGCGCCCGATCAGGAGCGCTTCGAGGTCAAGATCACGCCCCAGGAGATCCGAAATGCCCGCTGCTTCTCCACCCAGGCACTGGGGAACGGGAAGAGCGATCAGATCGCGGACATCGTCTACGTGAAACCCCGGGACTTCAGGCCGGAGGCGACCGTTCAAATCGCCCAGGAAATCGGCCGACTGAATGCATCTCTGCTCAAGGAGAACCGGCCGTACCTTCTGGCGGGCCCGGGAAGATGGGGCTCCGCGGATCGGTGGCTGGGCATCCCTGTGCAGTGGCGTGATATCTCGGGTGTAGGGGCCATCGTGGAGATCCGGAACCAACAGCTCAAGGCCGACGCCTCCCAGGGAACGCACTTTTTCCAGAACATCACCTCCCTGGGGATCCACTACATCACCGTCACGGAAGGCACGGAGGATCGTTTCGACTGGAGCTGGGTGGATTCCTCCCCTGCCATCGCGGAAACCGAGTTTTTGAGACACGTGAGGTTGCAAAGAGGGTTGATGCTGAAAATCGACGGGAGAACGTCGCAATGTGTAATCCTGGATTAGATATCAATGAAAGCGACATTATCAATCTTGAGGAGGTCAACAATGGACGGAATTTTGAATGTGATCAAGTCTAGAGACCCCGGGGAAAAGGAATTCCATCAGGCCGTGGTTGAGGTTCTGGAATCCGTAAACCCCGTTCTGGAGCGCCACCCCGAGTACAGGGAAACGGCGATTCTGGAGCGCATCGTGGAGCCGGAGCGGACGATCATCTTCCGGGTCCCCTGGGTGGACGATCAGGGGCAGATTCAGGTGAACCGGGGATTCAGGATCCAGATGAGTAGCGCCCTCGGCCCCTACAAGGGCGGCCTGCGATTCCACCCGTCGGTCAATCTGAGCATCCTCAAGTTCCTGGCCTTCGAACAGGTCTTTAAAAACGCCCTCACTACCCTCGCCATGGGCGGCGGCAAGGGTGGATCGGACTTTGATCCCAAGGGCAAGTCGGACAACGAGGTGATGCGCTTCTGCCAGAGCTTCATGCTGGAGCTCTACCGCCACATCGGCCCGGATACGGATGTGCCGGCCGGAGACATCGGCGTGGGGGCCAGGGAGATCGGGTACCTTTTCGGCATGTACAAGCGCCTGGCCAATGAATTCACCGGGGTCCTCACCGGCAAGGGCCTGGGCTGGGGAGGAAGCCTGATCCGGCCGGAGGCCACCGGCTACGGCTGTGTTTACTTTGCCGCGGAAATGCTCGGCGTGAAGAGCCAGAGCCTGGAAGGCAAGACGTGTCTGGTCTCCGGGTCGGGGAACGTGGCCCAGTACACGATGGAAAAGCTCATCGAACTGGGCGCCAAACCCATCACCGTTTCCGATTCGAGCGGATACATCTATGATGAAGAAGGGATCGACCGGGGAAAGCTGGACTTTGTCATGCGGCTCAAGAACGTCCGCAGGGGCAGGATCAAGGAGTACGTGGATAAGTATTCCCAGGCCGTATACACGGAAGTGGATTCCAGCCTGGACTACAATCCCCTCTGGGCCCATAAGGCCGACTGCGCCTTCCCGTGCGCCACCCAGAATGAGATCAACGGCAGGGACGCGCAGAACCTCGTCAAGGGAGGAGTGAAGCTGGTCGCAGAGGGTTCCAACATGCCCTCCACGCCGGAGGCCATCGGTGTCTATCTCTCCAATGATATCCCCTACGCACCCGGCAAGGCCTCCAATGCAGGGGGTGTGGCCACATCCGG
This sequence comes from Deltaproteobacteria bacterium, assembly GCA_016926135.1. Next base: position 5,167 of record JAFGPH010000390.1, on the reverse strand, counting down.
CCTGGAGATGTCCCAGAACAGCATGCGCCTTGCCTGGCCCAGGGAAGAGGTGGACGGCCGCCTCAGAATCATCATGAAGAGCATCCACAAGACGTGCCTTGATGCGGCCGAGGAATACGGCAAACCCGGGAACTACATGGCAGGCGCCAATATCGCAGGCTTCGTCAAGGTCGTGAATGCCATGCTCGATCAGGGACTGGTTTAGACATTCTCCCGGCAAGAAAGCGATCCACCCCCATCTTGACCTTACCCCTGTCGGGGCTCGGGGTGGGGGTGGTCCCTTCCAGCCGACAAAGTGCATGACACCCTGTGCGCCCTCTTATCCACAAAAACGTGATTTCCAGGACTGATTCCTTACGATATTGTCATTCTTCTGAGGTTTCCCCCGGATCCCGCCGGGGTGAACTTCTGCCTGTGAGTTCCCGACATGTCTCTGTTCTGGTACAGTGAAGGCATGAGCTTGAAATGGGGGTATCTCCCAAATTCCCGGAAACAATAACAAAACTCCTGCCAAATCCTTTCAGGGCCGAAGGCACGATCCGATCGAATGCTACAGGCGCAAAAAGGGGCTTCAACGGGACGCGGGGCTGGCACCCCTGTTGCAGTCCTTTCCAATAAAGCCGCCTTTTACGGGAAAATATTTAGGGCACAGGTCTTCGCCCGTCAGAAGCGGCGCTTAGCCACCCACACTGCAAGGAGGGATTCACATGGCCACCAACTGGGGACCCCATTTCATTGTACCGTCCGAAGCCGCGAAGATCTTTACCGGCATCGCGGTTCTGCGGGAGAACTTCGACGAAGACCTCCTGCGGAAAGAGCTGGCAGCACTCGGCCTTTCCGGGGCCATTCTCAAGGTCACCAACCCCTGGTACTATCGCAAGAAGAACACGGAGACCTGGATCAAGATCGGCGAATCCGAGGACAGGAGCGAAAATTTCCCGGTCAAATGGGATACGGGTCCGCTGGAAGACGGCCAGTATGAAATCCTCGGGTTGATGCATGTCTTCGTGAAAAGGGAAAACGAAGAGAGTGTCATTGCCCGGCAGAGCGTTGTGGAGGTCACGGTTCGGAACTGAGCCGCTTGCGGCAACTCGCTTCTTCGGTCGACATTCATCATTCATTCAGAAGGCCGGTTATGTATGGTATCCGGCTGGATTCCCATCCATCCGCGAGACAGGGAGAAGGCCATCGGGACCCTTGCCGGAGGCATGGCCCGCTCGGGAGAAGAGGCGGTGGAGCATCTGAAGAACAGGCCGTGGACTTGCTGGTCCTGGATATGATCATGGACCCGGACATGGATGGACTTGACACCTACAGAGAGATCCTTAAGATACAGCATGACCGTTTGAAGGGAACTGGACAGGGAGGGACGGACCCCAGATGCCGACGGCGCCGGGGCGTGAGAAGAGGATCTTCTTCATCGTGAACCCCCATGCGGGGATGGGAGCGGTAGGCAGGAACTGGACTCACGTCGAGCGTCGAGCCCGGGACCGCCTCGGTCCTTTCCGTTTTTCCTTCACCGAGGGGCCCGGACATGCCATACGCCTATCGAGCCAGGCCGTCCTGGAGGGTGTAGACATCCTTGTCTGTGTGGGAGGGGACGGCACCCTCAACGAGGTCGTGACGGGAATGATGAAAGGGAACGCCCCGATCAAACCCGAAACCCTCCTGGGGTTCATTCCCAACGGCACGGGGTGCGACTTCATCAGGACCGTTCCGATCCCCAAGGGCCTGGAGCAGGCCCTGGATGCCATCGTCACCTCCCGTTCCATCCCCCTGGACCTGGGGCGCCTCTCCTACAGAAACCATCAGGGTCGGCCTGCAACCCGCTATTTCCACAATGTGGCGAGTTTCGGCCTGGGAGGAGAGGTGGACGAGAGAGTCAACCGGACCACCAAGATTTTCGGCGGGTTCCTCTCCTTTGTGTGGGCACTGATCGCATCCGTCCTCCTGTACAGCAAAAAGACGATCCGCCTCCGGGTTGACGACTCCGAGGAGGAGACCGTGGTGGCCTGGAACGTGGTCATTGCCAACGGCCGGTATCACGGAGGTGGGATGTGGGTGGCCCGTGATGCGAGCGTCTCCGACGGGATCTTTCACCTCACCATGATCGGTGATTTCTCCCTCCCCGAGGTGTTCTGGCATCTTCCGAAGCTATACGACGGAAGGCTCTTTGAGTTGGACAAAGTGAGGACCCTGACCGGTAAGAAGGTGGAGGCCCGCTCGGACGAACGGGTCCTGCTGGACGTGGACGGCGAACAACCCGGACTCCTCCCGGCGACCGTGGAGATCGTTCCTTCGGCGCTCCGGCTGATCATTCCATAGTGCCATACCAGGCTGCTGAAAAACGTTCAGATATAAGGCACCCGACAATCTTTATCCGCCTCCGGCGGGCCGAGGAGTGAGGCGTACATGTCAGTACGTCGCAACGACGAGGGATGAGGGGAACGCCATAGATGGATGTTTTTCAGCTGCCTGGCAGTTCATCTCATGACCGAGAGTAGCCCCCGCTCCATCCTCTCCATGTCCGCCGCCTCGCTCACCTTCTGACCGCTCGCATCCCGCACATAGAAAACCCCGGCCGTCTTCTCCTTGTCGCGGTTCACCCTGGCAAAGCGGATGTCCAGCCCCTGAGAGAAGACCTCCTTGGCCAGGTCGTAGAGAAGCCCGGCCCTCCCTCCACCGCTTACCTCGATGATGGTGAAGAAATCCGAGGCATCGTTGTCGACCCTGACCTTCTTGGCCGAACGGGTGAAAGGCTGTGCCGGAGAGAGCCCCGCCCTGTCCTTCTTGTTGACCATGACGTCCAGGGGCAGACTGTCCTCCATGGCATCCAGGGCGTCTTGGCGCACCTTTTCCCACATCTCCCGTTCGCGGAAGGGATCCAGGGGGTTGGTCACCTCGTAGACGTCCATGGCAAGCCCGTGCTTGAGGGTGTAGATATTGGCCGAGAGAACGTCGATGTTATTGAGGGTGAAGACGCCCACCATCTTGCTGAACAGGCCGGGCCTGTCGTACGTGCAGAGGAGGACCCGGGTCACGGGGGCGTCCCTCAGCTTCTGCAGGCTCCAGGACAGCCTGCTTTCGCCCATGGTCAGAGCGAGACGGAAATGTTCGAACATGTCATCCAGCCGGGTGTTCAGGAAATACCGAGGGGACACCTGGTCCATGAACTGAAGGAGTTCTCTTTCCTGGAAGCGCGGCCTCAAGAGCCTGAGCAGCTTACCCTTGTTTTCTTCCACCGCCTTGGTCGCGTCCGGCGAGGCGAGCATGCCCCTTTCCAGGATGTGCCTCACCTTCAGATACAGCTCAATGAGAAGCATGATCTTCCAATCGCTTCCCGCCATGGGTCCGGTGGCAAGGCTGTCCGCGAGGGTGAGCATGAAGAGAAGCTTCAGGTTTTCTGTGCTCTCCACGGTCTGAGCCACCTGCACGGAGGTCTTCTCGTCGTTCAGGTCCCTCTTCTGAGAGGTGTTCACCAGGAGGAGATGATGCCTCACCAGAAAGGGAATCACCTTCAGGGACTCCCCTCTGAGACCGAGCCTTCTCAGTATCCGCGGGATCAGATCCGCTCCCTTTTCCGCATGGTCTCCCTTGTATCCCTTGCCGATGTCGTGGAGCAATCCCACCAGGTACAGCCATTCCGGACGCCTCAGTTCGCTGAAGATCTCTCCAAGGGCAGGCCATCGATGGTCATAGGCACCCCTGGAGATCTCGTAAATCACCTCCATGGTCCTGAGGGAGTGGAGGTCCACCGTTTCAAGATGGTAGTAGCTGAACTGTGCCAGGTGACGGATCTTCTTGAATTCGGGAATAAACAGGGTGATGAGACCGATCTCCAGGGCCAGTCGGAGGAGCTTCGGATTCGTGGGCGTCAGGATGATTTTCAGGAAGAGTTCCCTGGCCGCCTGCTGATCCGGAAGCCCCCTTCCCCTCTTTGGAATCAGGTGACCCGCCTCCCAGATCAGGCCCGATCCAAGAAAAAGGCACCTTCGGTTCGCTTCATCAAAGGCCTTGAGAAGCAGCAGGGGATCTTTCGACAGAAGAATCCCTTCCTTCAGAACGATGTTTTCCTTCACCACCTGAAACTCGGGAGGCAGGTCCTCCGGCGCAGGTTCAGCAGGTCTTGGATCGATGATATCCAGGGCCTTTGTCCGGAACTCCTCACTTCCATAACGGATCCGGTTCAGATGGAGGTACAGGTTCCGCATGAACCGTTCCGGTCCCGTGTAGGAAGGCGTGTCCTGGTACCCCAGGCTCTCCGAGATCTGCTTCTGAAAGGGAATCAGGAGCCGGTCCTCCCTCCGTCCCCCTGCAAACATGTGGAGATGGTTTCTGACCTTCAGGAGAAAGCTCTCGGAGTGATGGAGTCTTTCCAGGGGAAAATGGGAAAACACAGGGAAGCGTTTGATCTGACGGAGATCTGTGCTCCTGAAGTAGAGCCTGGCCATCCAGGCCATGAAGTGAATATCCCTCAGCCCGCCAAGACCTTCCTTGACGTCGGGCTCTACGAAATAGCCCTGGGTACCGTACTTCTCGGTTCTCTTTTGCTGGTAAATCAGAAACTGACGCAGGAGGGCGTTCTTTTCCCTGTCGATCTTCGACCAGAAGGCCGCCTCGAAGAGGCGGAAGAAGGCCCGGGATCCCATCAGGACTCGCATGTCCATGATGGAGGTCAGGAGACGGAAATCGCTCATGGCCACCCGCAGGCACTCCTGGATGGTCATGACACCGTGCCCCACCTCCAGTTTGGCGTCCCAGAGGGAGTAAAGGACCCGGCTGACCGTCTCGCTCATTTCAGGAGAAAGCCTGGCCTGATGGATGACGAGCAGATCAACATCCGAACCGAGACAGAGTTCACGCCTGCCGTAGCTGCCCAGGGCGATGATGGCGATCCCCTCTTCGAGGATCTCTCCGGCCCTCTCTCTGAATCCGGCCCGAAGGAAGAGCCCGCGCAGCAACCGATCCATCAGGCCGGTGTAGGCTCGGGCAGTCAGGAATCCCGAGCTTTTCTTCAGGTCCTGCTGGATCAGGAGGTTCCGCGCCTCAAGGAATTGTCGAACGATCGTTTGGGGAGATTGTGGCTGGCTAGATGGCGTCCTCGTCCTCTTCTCCTGTTCTGATCCGGACAGCTTTTTCCACCGGTAGGATGAATATCTTACCGTCT
>JAFGPH010000389.1 GCA_016926135.1 Deltaproteobacteria bacterium | reverse complement strand
GAGAACATCACCCGCCTGAAGCCGAACCAGATATGCAGGCGGGGGATCTCCAGAACCTTTCAACTCATCAAGCTCTTTGGCAACATGACGGTCCTAGAGAATGTATGGCTGGCATCGATGTTCGGGAGGTCCGAAAGCATCCATCGCTCGGAGGCGGAGAGGGATTCCCTGGCGCTGTTGGAATTTGTCGGGTTGTCCGCGGCAGGGATGACCCCGGCCAGGGACCTGACCCTGGTCAACCAGAAGCGACTGGAGGTAGCCAGGAGTTTGGCCACCAGTCCCGAATTGCTGCTGCTGGACGAGTTGATGGCGGGACTGAACCCGGCTGAGGTCGCCCAGTCCATGGAACTGGTCAAACAGATTCGGGACCGAGGGATCACGATCTTCATGATCGAGCACGTCATGAAAGCGATCATGAGCGTGTGTGACAGGATCATGGTGCTCGATCATGGCGTCAAGATCGCTGAAGGGAAGCCGCAAGAGATCGCATCCAACCGGAAGGTGATCGAGGTGTATTTGGGAGAGTAGGCCCATGCTGGTCGTCAGCAACTTGGACATCGTCTACGGCAAGACCCAGGCCCTCTGGGCCGTCTCATTGAGCATCGAGGAGAAGGAGATTGTCTCTCTCGTGGGTGCGAACGAGGCGGGCAAGACGACGCTGCTCAATGCCATCTGTGGTCTGCTCAAGCCGGCCTCCGGCCATGTGGAGTTTCTGGGCAAGCGGGTCGATCACCTGGCCCCGCATCGTATCTCGGAAATGGGAATTTCCTACGTGCCCGAGAGCGGTAAGCCTTTCATGGACATGACGGTGACGGAAAACCTGGAGATGGGTGCCTATCCCCAAGAAGCATGGAAATCCAGGGCGGAGAGGCTGGAAGAGGTTTACCAGCTATTTCCTTTTCTCCGGGCGAGAGGAAGGCAGCTCGCGAGAACTCTGAGCGGCGGAGAACGGCAAATGCTGGCCATGGGGCGGAGTTTGATGTCCAGGCCGAAACTCTGTATGCTGGATGAACCGTCATACGGACTGGCTCCGCTCATGGTGAAAGAGCTGTTCAAGTTCATCACAACCCTTAATCAGCAGGGCATTACAATTCTGCTCGTCGAGCAGAACATCCGCCATGCACTGGAAATAGCCGATCGGGCCTACCTGTTGGAGAACGGTCGGATTGTCCTGGAGGGTGCGCGGGAACTCCTGCTGAACAACGATCACGTCAGAAAGGCCTACCTGGGCCTTTAGGATGCTGCCGCGCTCGCGCGGCTCATTTGCAAATGCTCTTGGGCAGCCCCGCGAAGAGGGCTTTTCTCCCTAACGTGTCATCCATCAGAGGGGGGAAGAAGAATGAGTGCCGACGAGATTGCCCTGAAAGACAAGATCATCCTGGTGGTGGATGACGAGCATGACATTCTGGAGGCGGTGGAAGAACTGCTGAGCGGTTGCATTGTCCATAAGGCCGCCGACTACGATACGGCCCTCCAGCTTCTGCTCAGCTATACCTACGACGTCGTCATCCTCGATATCATGGGAGTGAACGGCTTTGAACTCCTCAGGACCTCCGTGATGAGAGGCTTTCCGACGCTCATGTTTACCGCCCATGCCCTCACCCCGGAGTCACTGAAAAAGGCCATCAAGCTGGGGGCCGTCTCCTTTCTCCCCAAGGACGAGATTTCCAAGTTGAGATCCTTTCTGGAAGACGTGGTGATGGGGGAAGGAAAGCCCGTCTGGAAGAAGGTTTTTGAAAACATGGGCGGATTCTTCAGCAAACGATTCGGCCCGGACTGGAACGAAAAGGACATCTTCTTCAAAGAATTCATCGCCGAATTGACAAAGCACGTCCCTCCTAAAGCATGAGATCCCGTGAAAATCCTCCATGGGGCCTTTGATGCGACATTGCCTTCCCGCTGATCAACAGGAGCCCGGGTGCCCTATTGCTTCAGCAAGTTTTTTGTTGACAACTAGGAAACCTTCATTGTATTGCAGCGGGAAAGGGTTATTCATAGCGGAAACCATTCCACGTCACGACATGTGAAGCCAGCAAACGAATCTTCCTAAGCTAAGGCAATTAAGCCGTCACAGGCAACAAGGTCAGGCAAAACCGCTTTTCCGTCTTCCTTCAACGCATAGGAATTATGTTTCTGCGCTGTTGCCAAATAAGATACAACGTCGCTTCCAACCCCTCGCAATGACCGCAGGCAAAAACCATGGGCAAAAAGATTGTCATTCTGGGAACCGTAGATACCAAGGGAGAACAGCTGCGATTCTTGAAGGATAGGATCGCTTCCCGAGGCAACGAAACCATTCTGATGGACCTGAGCATGGGCGGGAGTCCTGGTTTCCAGGCCGACATCACCCCCCGTGAAATTGCGGGGCTTGTGGGGAAGAACCTGGAAGAGCTCACCGCATCAAGGGATCGCCTCTCCGTTACCAATGTCATGACCGCAGGGGCGCAGCAGAAAGCACTGGACCTGCTGTCAAGAGACAGCCTTCAGGGGATTGTTGCCCTGGGAGGAGCGACCATGGCCTTGATCGGATCCCAGGTGATGTCCAAACTCCCCTTCGGCATTCCCAAAGTCATAGCCACACCGGCGGCCATGCCCGTTTACGTAGGAAAATGGTTCGGGGCCACGGACCTGATTGTGATGCAGCTGATCATGGAGATCGCTGGCATGAATGACCTGGTGAAAAACGCCCTGGCCCAGGTTGCGGGCGCTGTCAGCGGAATGGTCGAGGAAGCCTTTGACTACAAGGCGATGAAGCTCCCCTACCCTTCCATTGCCGTCACAGAAGTGGGTTTTTCAGATCAGTGCGCCAAGCAGGTGGAGCAGCTCCTCACAGAAAAGGGCTACTCGGTTTACTCTTTTCACGCCAATGGGACAAGTGACCGAGCCATGGATCGGCTCATCGGCCAAGGGTATTTCGACGGGATCATAGAGATCGTGCCTGCGGGACTCATTGAAGCGAAGTTCAAGGGGAATAGGGCCGCGGACATGGAGAGACTGGATGCTGCCGGCCGGAGAGGCATCCCCCAGGTTTGGGCTCCTTGCTGCCTGAACCTGACAGGGGCAGGTCCCACTCGAACCAACCGGGAGAAATACATGGCATCCGGAAGAGTCCTCAAGATCGATGAAATGAGAGCCATGGCCCGATTCCCAAGGGATGAGCTTCTTATCGGTGCGAAGCTCTATGCAGATAAAATCAACAAGGCCAAGGGCCCGCTGAAGCTTGTGATTCCTCTTCGGGGCTGGTCTTCCCTGGATCGGGAGGGAAGCGTTCTCTATGATCCCCAAGAAGATCGCCTCATGGTGGAGGAATTAAAGAGGCACCTCAGCGTGCCTTTACAAATGCAAGAGATCGATGCCAATCTGGAAGATTTCCAAACGGCCAAAGCCTTGGTGGACAGCTTGGTCAACTTCCTGGAGCACGAGAAGAACGAGGCGAGAACCCCTGAATCGGAAGCCGTCGAACCGGCTCCATCACACAAGGACTAACGACATGAGACTCAAAGACAAAGTCGCTATAGTCACCGGAGCCGCCCGAGGGTTGGGGAGGGCGTTTAGCCTCGCCCTCGCAAAAGAGGGCGCCAGAATCATGGCCGTGGATATTGCCGATCTCGAGGACACGGTAAAAGAGATCCGATCTATGGGCGGAACGGCGAAAGGCCTGCGGGTTGACGTTTCCATGGAAAAGGAAACCCTCAAGATGGCCGAGGAAACCCTTGGATCCTTTGGGAGGACAGACATCCTCGTTAACAATGCAGCCATCATTTACGGTCTCATTCGGAAACCGTTCTTCGAGATAGACCCGGACGTGTGGGATAAGGTTATGGCTGTCAACACCAAGGGTCCCTGGCTTTGCACCCGGGCCGTATTCCCCCATATGAAGGAGCAGGGAAAGGGCAAAATCATCAACCTGTCTTCGGAGACCTTCTTCACAGGGTCGCATGGCTTTGTCCACTATGTCGCCTCCAAGGGGGGCGTGGTGGGTCTGACGAGGGCCCTGGCCATTGAATTGGGCCCCCACAACATCAATATCAACGCCATTGCCCCGGGGTTCACCGATACCGAGGCCAGCCGGTCGATAGCCGATGTCACGAAGTACGATGTCAGCCGTACCCCCTTAAATCGACTGCAGCAGCCCAAGGATCTCCTTGGAGCTCTCATCTTTCTCGCTTCGGACGACAGCGACTTCATCACCGGGCAGGTCCTTCTGGTCGATGGAGGCCGAGTGATGCACTGAGTTGCCGGAGCGACGGGTGGTTCGTTGCGCGTCATTTATCTTGAGTTGTTCGTTCTAAGTTACGGAAGTAATGGTTTTAACCCAGGACTCCATCACTCCACTGCTCCGACACTCCATTTTTTGGGTCTCGTTTTTAGACTTCGGGCACTTTAGCGCAGTTTAGACATTTTAGGTACTTCTGGACATAGGAGGTTTCCCATGAGTGACAAAAGCTACGATGCGGTCGTTGTAGGTGGAGGTCATCATGGCCTCATCATTGCCTGCTACTTGCAACGGGCTGGAATGAAAACCGGCATATTTGAACTGCAGTCAAAGCTGGGGGGAGCCGTGACCAGTGAAGGGGGCCCGGTCCCGGAGTTCCGCCTGAATCCAGGAGCGAACTGGACCCGCTTCTATGGGCATCCGGCGTACACGGATTTTAACTTGAGGGAGAAGGGCCTGGAATACATCTTCCCCGATGAGAATGAGGCCATGATCTTTGACAATGACACCTGCCTGGTCGGCTACTCTGCCTTCACGGTGGTCGATCCTCTGACGGGTAAGACGGAGCGCTCTGATCAGAACCTGCAGAAAACGCTCAACGAAATCAGCCGGTTTTCAAAGAAGGATGTCGAGACCGCTGAGGAGCTGTTCCGGAGGTACGTAAAAAAGTGGAAATCGGCCATGGGGAAATACCGGTTCAGCCCTCCTGTTCCCTGGGGAAAAAAGAACGAACTGGAGAGACTGTGCGATGACCCGAAGGATGGCTTTGACCCCATATACCAGTTCATGACAAGCCAGCAGCTGGCCTATGACCTCTTTGAGAGTGAGGAACTCCGGACCCTGTTCATCCGGGCATCCATGACCTCTTTTGGCGGGGCACCCGATGACGTCATCGGGCTGCACGGTTTGGTCCACTCCCTCGGTTTGGTTCTTTCCTGGGAGCCGGCGGCCATTGCCAAAGGGGGCAGCCAGAGCGTAACGAACGCCCTTCAGAAGGCCTTCACGGAAATGGGGGGAGAGTTCTTCGTCCGCAGCGAGGTGGTCAAACTCCTGGTTGAGAATGGGAAGGCGAAAGGGATTCGCCTGAGGGACGGCACGGAGATCCGGGCGAAGGGCCTTGTGGTCAGCGATTTGAGCGCGCTTCAGACCATCCAGATGATCGGCGAAGAGAATGTGGATAGCAAAATCGTCAGGAGGGTCAAGAACATAAGATACAACAGGCACAATGTGATATGGGCGGTCCTCGCCATGCACGAGTTGCCCCGATATAAAGCGGCCTCCTTTAACCCGGATTGCGGTCCACAGCCCCGGTTGTACATGGGGCCGCGAAATGCGGATTACATGGCGAACCAGTACCTTTCCGAGATCCTGGTCAACGGAATCAGCAGCAAGCTCTTCATGTTTGTTGGGACCGACACCATCTGGGATAAATCAAGAGCACCCGAAGGAAAGCATATGATCGGCGTTGAGGAATTTGCCGCACCCACACGGTTCTTCTCGCCGGGCAGATGGCAGGAACTGAGGAAAGAATTTGAAGACGCCATTATCAAGCAGTGGCAAATATATGCACCCAACATGACGAGAGACAATATTATCGGCTGTCGCGTCTTCACACCCTACGACATTGAACTGCGCCGCCCGAACATGCATCAGGGTTCCATCGCCGTCGGCGATATGATCGTCTCCCAGATGGATCGGTTCCGGCCTACTCCGGAAATGTCCAGCTACAGAACCCCAATCAAGAACGTTTACATCTGCTCCGCCGCCACTCACAATGGTGTGGGGACAGGGCGAGGTTGTTCCTACAACTGCTATCAGACTATTCTGAAGGATTTCGGCCTGAAAAAGTAAGCTGGAGATGTGGGTAGGAAGATGAGTGCATTGGAAGCATTGGACCTCCACTTGCGAAACCGGGCTCAGGAACTGGAAGGACTCAAAGAGGAAGGCCGCAAGATCATCGGCTGTTACCCCGGCGGATACGTTCCCGAAGAGATTATCCTCGCTTGTGACGCCATTCCAG
>JAFGPH010000056.1 GCA_016926135.1 Deltaproteobacteria bacterium | reverse complement strand
CGCCAGAAGGGCACCCTGTTCCTGACCTTGAAGGTGGAGGAGTAGGAAAAAGGTACAAGGTTCACGGTGCATGGTGCAAGGCGACCCTCCGCCCCCCTCTTACCGAACTGATCGTGTCCCACAAGTCGGATGCTGGACACAGGGGGAACAAGAATCTGCTGTTGGAACAGAATGGATCTCCCTCCCCCTTTGACGGGGGAGGGTCGGGGTGGGGGGATTCTCTTGGCAAGACGGTCCGGATAAGAAAGGAACCCATGGGCAAGCACAGCCACCGGTTCGTGGAGGACTACGACGGTCCTCTGGCCTTCGGCCTGGAGCGGAAAGTGGACGAGGCCACGCTCACCTGGTACCTCCAGAAGTTTTCCGATGACGACCACATGGGCCTCATCCGGGAGCGCATGTCCGACTTCGACATGGCGGCCTTCTTCGATCTCCTGGGAGGCTTCCTCAAGAGGTACCTGAGCGAAGAGGAGTATCACGAGGTGTTTCTGAAAGACAGGGCGTAGCGCTTTGCCCGCCGAAGCGCGCAGGAAGGCCTCTTCTTGAGGGGACGGAAGAATGCCGCAGCGTCAAATCGATAATTCGGTCCGGATCTCTTTGATCCGCGAGAGATATTGAACGGCCCTTTTTGTGATGGCGGCGCGGTCGCCGTCTTTCAGGAGACGCCGGCTGACCAGATCCCCTCCCGAACCCACGAAAATCGCGCCTGCCCTGAAGTAATCCGCCAGCGTCTCAAGCGTTACCCCTCCTGTCGGTACGATGGGGATATGCGGCATCGGTTCATGGATCATCCGGATATAAGCGGAGCCCCCGACCGCTTTGGCGGGAAAGACCTTCACCGCATCCGCGCCTGCCTCCCGGACGGAGAGGATTTCGGTGGGAGTCAGCGCACCGCCGATGACGCAGACGCGCTCCTTGCGACACCATTCGACGACGTCTGTTTTCACGGTAGGGGTCACGACAAACTGACTTCCGGCCTCAACCGCCCTGGAACAGGTGACGGGATCGGTGACGGTCCCCGCCCCGATGATCACTCGATCGGCGAAACGCCGCACGCATCGCCCTATGACGGCAATGGCATCCGGAATGGTCATCGTCAGTTCCGCAATGGGTATTCCGCCTTCGAGGAGGGCCTCAATGGCCAGATGCGTCTCTTTCTCCGTATCCGCTCGAACAACAGGGACAATACCCGCGTCGACAAATCTTGCAAAAACGACTTCCTTGTCCATGTGAAGATCCTTATTCTTTTGCGAGAATGGGCCGGAGGGCTACCACCGGTTCACCCAGCAGACAGGCGGTTGGCCCTGGAAGACCCTGGCGACTTCCTGCGCAGCCCGGGTCTGCAACTCCCTTACCGCATCTTTGGAATACCAACCCACATGTCCCGTGAGGACGACATTGGACAGGGCCAGGAGTGGATGGGTCCCGTCGATGGGTTCCCGTTCAAAGACATCGATCCCCGCGGCGAGAATCCTTCCATCCTGCAAGGCCTTCACCAGGGCCTTCTCATCCACCAGCTCACCCCTGGAGGTGTTGACAAGGACGGCTGTTTTTTTCATCCGGTGGAAGGCCTTGTGGTTGATCATGTGTCTCGTCTCGGGTGTGAGGGGGGCGTGGATCGAGATGTAGTCTGATTCGGTCAGGAGCGTATCGAGATCGGAGACCTCCACGCCGCTTTCCTCGGTAAGCAACCGATCGACATAGGGATCGCAGATAAGCACCTTTGCGGGCAGGAATCCCTTCCACTTCCTGTGAACGGCGCGACCGATCTGGCCGTACCCGATGAGGCCCAGGACCTTGCCGGTCGTCCGGAAGAGACTGTCCCGGATATCGGTCTCGAATTTGCCTTCACGAAGTCTTCTATCGCGAACCAGGAGGGTTCTCACGCACGCAAGGAGAAGGGCCACGGCATGGTCGGACACTTCCTCTGTGCCGTAACCGGGCACGTTGGCCACATAGATCCTTTTTGCTTTCGCCCTTTCCAGGTCGATGTTGTCCACGCCCACGCCGTAGCGGGCGACCACCTTCAGGCGGTCCAGGGCATCCAGCACCATTGCCCCGATGGGCGCTTCCCTCACAAGGACGGCATCGGCCCCGCCGGCGACATCGATCACCTCCTGTTGCGTGAGGCAATCCCTGGGGGCCAGGACGATTTCCGCGTCAAGGGGCGCCAGAATCTCCCTTTCCGTCTCATAAGACTCATATCCCAGACTGACGACAACCACTTTGTACTTGGCCATGGGAACTCATCATTCTGCGGTTCGCTTTTCAACGTCTCCGCACATTGGAGAGAGGTTACAGACGAAGTACACCTTTTCATGAAAAGGTGTACCAAGGGGCTAACCCTCAGCCCCAGATCCATGGCCCTTCCATCCGAGGACGGCCTCAACGCGGGCACGCTTCGGGACGGGGGTGACGCAGCCGAGACCGGTCGTGGTCAGGGCGGCCGCCGCGTTTGCGAACTCCACGCATTTGTCCAGGGACCACCCGGACAGGTATCCATTGACGAAGTATGCGTCGAATGTATCCCCGGCTCCGGACATGTCCACGGATTCGACCTTATGAGGCAAGAATCTCTGCGTCCTGGCCGCAGAGGCGCCTTCCATTTCCCGGGCCGTGCAAAGCAGGGCGCCGTCACCGCCCATCTTCAGGACGACCGCCCTGGGTCCCAGCGCGAGATAGTATCGCGCGATCTCTTCAGGGTCCTCGAATCCACTCAGCGCCCTGGCATCTTCCAGACTCGGAAAGACCAGGTCGGAGTGCCGGATCGTCTCGTGGATGATCGCCCTGGCCCTTTCCAGCGGCCAAAGCTTGGGCCTGAAGTTAGGGTCATAGGAGACCAGCACCCCGGCGGCCCTGGCCAGGCCGACGGCGGCAAACACCGTGTCAGCGGCCGAATCGCTGATCCCCTGGCTGATCCCGGACACGTGAAGGAGCCTGGCGCTCCGGATGTAGTCAGCGGGTAAGAAATCCGGTGTCATTCGGCTCGCAGCCGAACCCTTCCGGTAATACGTGAAATGGTGTTTACCCTGTGATCTGGAGATGAAGTAAATGCCGGTGAACCCATTCGGCTCCCTTACCACCTGGCTCGTATCGATTCCTTCCCTTCGCCAGAGCCCCATGAAGCTCTCCCCGAATTCATCGTCCCCGAGCCTTGTCACATATCCCACCCTGCTGCCTGCCCTGCTGGCGGCGATGGAAAAATTGGAGGTATCGCCTCCCCAGCCGACCAGGAACTGCCCGACCTCAAAGAGGGCGCCTTCTTCCGATGCATTGAATTCCAGCATCGGCTCCCCGATCGCGATAATCTCCGGCTGCATAGCCACTCCTTGATAGCCTGCTCTACGGTCCCCGCATGAAAACGTGGGATCACCGAGTACAGGAGGATTGTTTTCTCTTCAGCTTTGAGCTTTGCGCCTTCAGCCTTTCATATGCGGCCGTATTTGGCCAGGCCCTCGCGGAGCGACCCGGTCTCCCGGATCAGCCTGGCCTGCTCCGCTTCCCGCAGTTCGATTTCCGTGGCCATGCGGAGGACGGCTTCCACGTGTTCCTTGGGCACGACCACCACACCATCCAGATCGCCCACAACGAGATCACCGGGGCGCACCAATACGCCCCCGCAACGGACAGTCTCATTCCTGGACAGGGTCTTGTAGCGGCCCAGGGTGGTGGCGGGCGAAACGCTACGTGCGAAGACCTGAAACTGGCTGTCCCTTCGGATCTCCGTCACATCCCGCACGCCTCCGTCCAGCACGGCCCCGGCCAGGCCCCTTACCTCGGCACCGGCCGTCATGAGGCCGCCCCAGACGGCCACGTCCCGCTCCGCGCCAATGCCGATAACGATCACGCTTCCCTCAGCGCACTCGTCAATGGCATCCAGTGCGTGCTGAGGGGGAAGGAACTCTTCGGTGGGCCCTTCCAGGATGGTCACTGCAGGACCGGCGATTTTCCGGTCACTGATCCTGGGCTTGATCTCATGGTCCATGTACCCTCGTCGGCCTGCCACCTTGTCCACGGCGTCGGCTATGGAAGCGGTGGCCACTTTCAGAAAACCCTCGATGACTTCTGGTGAAAACATGCTTCTGCTCCCCTCTTCGCCCTTATCCTCTCCCCGGCAGGGGAGCGGACAAGGGGTGAAATGGAAAAGATGAAATGCGATGCTCGTCAGCGGCCCTTCTTGTAAGCATTAACGGCCGCAAAGGTTTTATCCACCCATTCCTGTCCCACCTGCTCAACCACCCATTGGATAACGGGGGGTTGGGCCACTTT
>JAFGPH010000055.1 GCA_016926135.1 Deltaproteobacteria bacterium | reverse complement strand
CCCAGTTTGTGGGCAAGCTCGATCAGGTCCGGAGAAGCCACGAAGCCCGTGGAGAGGACCACCACATCAAAGACCTCGCTTCTGGGCAGGCTGTCCGCTTCCGGAAGGTAGGTGATGACCAGGTTCCCTGTTTCGGGTTCCGGTACCACGCTGTGGGGCCGGGCCCGCTCCAGCCGAACGCCGAATTCGCCGACCGCCCGATTCAAATACAGCTCGTAATCCTTGCCCGAGGTCCTCATGTCCATGTAGAAGATGACCGTTTCGATCTCGTTCAGGTATCGCTCCTTGGTCACCACGGCTTCCTTCAGGGCGAACATGCAGCAGGCGCTCGAGCAGTAGGACACGCAGGGTTCCTTCACGCTGCGGGATCCCACGCACTGAATCCATGCGATCTTTCGGGGCTGCTTCCTGTCCGAAGGGCGCACGAGCAAACCTGAGGTGGGACCCGAGGCGGAGAGGATCTGTTCGTATTCCAGAGCGGTGAGGACGTTGGGGTACACGCCATAGCCGTAGGGTTCCAGTACGGAAGGGTCAAACAGGCTTGCCCCGGCTGCCAGCACGACGGACCCCACCCGCAGCCGATGCGTTTTCCCGGAGTCCTCCGGCAGAATGGCGCCGGCTTGGCAGACCTGAGCCAGGGCATTTCTGTCGGCGCAATTCTCCATTTCGATGGAATAGGCATAGGGCGTGGCCCTGGGGTAACGCATGCAGGTGGGCGCCCTGTGATCCAGGCCCGGCGTGAACCGCACGCACTGCGGAAATTCCCTGAGACAATCTCCGCAGGCGGTGCATTTCTCGAGATCGATAAAGCGGGGACGTGTCTTCAGGACCGCCTCGAAATCTCCCTCGCTCCCCTTCAGATCCGCCAATTCCGTCAGGGGCAGAAGTTGGATGTGGAGCTGCCGGCCGCTTTCCGCCAGGTGGGGGGAAAAGGTGCACAGATCGCAGTTGTTAGTGGGAAAAGTCCTGTCCAGCTGGGTCATCAGCCCCCCGATGGCCGGGGCCTTGTCGACGAGGACGACATCCCTGCCGGCCTCCGCCAGATCCAGCGCCGCCTTGATTCCTCCGATGCCCCCTCCGATCACCAGAACCGGGAGGCCGCCTTTCGTCGTCTTCTCATCTTCCATTGCCAAGTCATTCCCGCCTTTGTCTGTCCCGGATATCACAGGCCTGCACAGTCCAGTATCGTGGGGAGCCTGTGCTCCCATCCGAGGGTTACGATCTGCACGCCCTGGGCGAAAGCCCGGAGCTGTTTGATGGTCTCTCCGGCGATGATGAATCCCTCCATGTCGCGGTCCTTCGCCTCCCTCATTCGCCGGATCAGGCTCTCCGGAATGAAGGCGCCGGGCTCGTACGTGGCCATGTACCTGGCTATGCCCACGGTCTTCAGCAGAAACACCGTGGGGAGGATGGGCGCCCCCAGCCCTTTTGCACGATCCATGAAGGAGGCGAAACGGTCCATGTCGAAGACGGGCGGGGAAAGCACGAATTTTGCACCCACCTGGATCTTCTGATGCGTCTTTTCGAGTTCTCGATCCAGCGACGCGTCATCTGCATACGGACCCAGGACGCAGCCTGCCAGGATGCTGGGGCTGCCGTTCAGGTCGAATCCTGCCAGGTCCTTGCCTTTCTCAAGGGATCCTATGGCCTTCAGAATCCCCAGCTCATCCAGGTCGTCTACGGCCTTTGCATCGGTGTGATCCCCGGAGGCCATATTTTCTCCCGGGACCACAACCACACTTTGAACGCCGAGCACGTAGGCCGCCAGAATATCTCCCTGGATGGCCATTCTGTTTTTGTCCCGGCCATAAACATGGATGATGGGTTCGAGACCCTGCTGGTGCATGAGCACCGCAGCCGCCAGGGCGGTCATTCTCATGACACCGTTGTCCATGTCGGGGATGACGACCCCGTGGACGCGCTCTTTGATGCGTCGGGCATTGTTTACGATCTCCGAAATATTCACGCCCTTCGGGGTATTCATCTGGGCCAGGATCACGAATTCATCGGAAGAAAGCCTTTTCTGCAAATTCATAGCGCCCCTCTTTATGCCTTGCCGATGCAACTGAATTCAATTCGATGGTCTTCTGCCTCACAAAACAAAATGCTCACTCCAAAAAAGGATGCATCCCCGGAGACCCCATGGGAACGCATGCCCTGCCGGGTCAGGACCTGGCCAAGCGAAGTCGTCTTCGCTGCAGGACCTCGGTCCGCCGGCGGATGGTTTTCAAACAAAATTATCCCTTTTAGGCTGTGAAGGAAGAAGGAGGCTCGCTTTGGTGATAGACCGTGTCTTCACACCCTGAGATCCCTGTGTCTTCGATCCGGACTTCCGATGAGGATCTCGGGTCGTGCATCCTCCGTGCTGCCAGGAATCTTTTTTTCCCTATCAATGTTGGAGACCAAAGTCAAACATTTCTCTCACGGGCCGAAGGAAAGATGAATGCCGAATCTCCCCGCAGCCATTGCTTTTGAGCAAGACATGGGTTGAAATTACTGCAAAAGTGCATTATTTAAACATAAAAAGAAATCCAAGGATTGTATTCCATGGCCCGGACCCTTGAAAATCAGACACAGATTATCCTGGACAGCATCGCGGACGGGGTTTTTACCGTGGACTCCGATTTGAAGGTGACGTCTTTCAACCGCTCTGCAGAAAAGATTACAGGCATCCAAAGGCAGGAGGCCATTGGGAGACACTGCTGGGAGGTATTCAGGGCCAGCATCTGCGAAAAGCAGTGTTCGTTGAAACACACCATGGCAACCGGCCAGCCTCTGGTGAATCAGAGCATCTACATCGTGAACCTCGGGGGTGAACGTGTTCCGGTCAGCATCTCCACGGCCCTCCTGAAAGACGAACGGGGGAAGGTGATCGGCGGGGTGGAGACCTTTCGAGACCTCAGCATGGTGGAAGAGCTTCGCAAGGAACTCTCGCGCCGGCATTCGTTCCAGGACATCATCAGCAAGAACAAAGAAATGCAGCGTCTCTTCGGGATCCTGGAGCAGGTGTCCGAGAGCGAGTCCACGATTCTTCTGGAAGGGGAGAGCGGGACCGGAAAGGGATTGTTCGCCAAAGCGATCCACGCCCTCAGCCCGAGGAGTCAAGGGCCTCTGATCACCGTCAACTGCGGTTCCTTGCCGGACACGCTTCTGGAGTCGGAACTTTTCGGCTATGAAAAGGGCGCCCACAGCACGGCATTCAAGGACAAACCGGGGAGGATTGCGATTGCGGAAGGGGGCACCCTGTTCCTGGACGAAATAGGCGACATTTCCCCTGCACTGCAAATCCGCCTGCTTCGGGTGCTTCAGGACAAGGTGTACGAACCTCTCGGGAGTGCGAAAACCCTGAGGGCGAATGTGCGGATCGTCGCCGCGACCAACAAGAGCCTGGAGGGTCTTGTCGCCGAAGGCAAGTTCAGACAGGACCTGTTCTACAGGATCAATGTCGTGAGGCTGGTTCTTCCTCCCCTGCGGGAGAGACGAGAGGATATCCCGCTTCTGCTGGAACACTTCATTCAGAAATTCAGCAGATTGAATGGGAAAGAGATCCAGGGCCTTGCCCCCGACGTGGTGCCCGTTCTGATGTCTCATGATTTTCCGGGGAACATCAGGGAGCTTGAGAACATCATCGAGTACGCGACGGTCGTGTGCAAGAACAGTCACATCCGGATGCAGCATCTTCCCGATTCCATGAGAGCCGGAGTAGGGGCGAAGTTCGGCGGGGGCTTGGAGAAAGACGGAACGGACGCCTTTTCCCTGCAGGAATTGGAGAGAAGCTTTTACACCGAGGCCCTGAAGAGGAACGATTGGAAAAAATCAGCTACGGCGGTACAACTGGGCATCCACCCGACCACCCTCTGGCGAAAGTTGAAACGGCTGGGCATTGACCTTCGGGAAACCGAATCCGGATAAAGAAGCCCTGCCGTGTTCACGGCAGGGCTTCTCCTGCACCTCAACCCGTGGTCGTCAGAACGCGCTTTCGACCTTCCAGGCTTCCCAGACCTTCCCCACGAGATCGGGCCCGGGTTTCAGGGTCGGACGGCCGGGAACCCATCCGGAGGGCGTGGCCTCCGCCCCCTTCGTATTGCGCACATGCTGAAAGGCCTGGATCTGCCGGATCAGTTCCATGACATTTCGACCCACCGGGGGCGTCAGGATCTCAATGGCCTGCACTACACCGTCGGGGTCGATCAGAAAACGCCCTCTCATCTCCACGCCGTTATCTTCATCGTGCACGCCATAGGCCGCACCGATCTTCCCGGTCTGGTCCGAGAGCATGGGGAAGGGGACTCCTCCTTTGACCATTTTCGAAAGCTCGTTGTCCTGCCACATCTTGTGAACGAAGTGGCTGTCCACGCTGATGGAGAGGACCTCCGCGCCGAGCTTCTGAAAGTCATTATATTTGGAGGCAACTGCCGCCACTTCGGTTGCTCAGACAAAGGTGAAATCCCCGGGGTAGAAGCAGAGAACCACCCATTTGCCCAGATAGTCCGAGAGCTTTACCTGACCGAATTGCCCACTCTGAAACGCCGGCGCCTCGAAATCCGGCGCTTTCCCCCCAACTCTCACAGCCGCCATATGAACCTCCTTCCTTTCCTGTGCTGCCTCCTGTGTGTTTTGTTTTTCCGCCGGCTCCCCAACCTTTGAACCGGTTGGCTTGCCACACCCGACCTTCAAGTCTTTCATAGATGCATCCTCCCTTTTCCAAAAAGGTGATGACCCCAAGCCTCCCCTCTACACCACTGGGCGTCAAGAATGGGACGTGCGGTCTTTATGTCCCGATCTTACCATGCGGCGGAAGAATTGAGTCGAAATTGTATATAGCAAATTTAGTGCCGTGTTTCCAGCAATCCATGTGCATCACACCGGATGGGGCCTGTGAAGAAGCAGAAACGTGTAATTACCCAATGAGTTTATTTCATTAAAGAGACCGACTTCGGTCGCCCGGATTTGCCGACGGTGGACTCCGGAAATCGTGCCAGGCACAGGCGCTTGATCAAATGCGTTTATGCAATACTATTGGATCGTGTTATTGCAAAAATGAATTATCCTGTTCACGATCTCTCGCGCCTCATTTCTTGCACCTCTGCTTTTTATTCTGCGATTCAGATAATTATGCCGATCCTCCTGCTTCCCTTCTGATGGCACGGAAAATGCTTTAGAGGTTAGACGTTAGATACCTGATGAAGGCTGTGAAGGTGCGGTTTTTACCTGAATGCCTATCTTTCTTGAATCGGCCACATGAGACGGGCAGTTTTCCCGGCTTCGAATGGGCTGTGGATCCACTGAGGAGGTTAATGGAAATGCGAGTTGCCGTAACTACCCGGGGCAATGATCTGGATGCGGAAGT
>JAFGPH010000388.1 GCA_016926135.1 Deltaproteobacteria bacterium | reverse complement strand
ATCGGAACCTATGTTTACCTCCTCTTCGGAACCCCTCCCGAGACCCTGGAGAAGGCCAGGAGAACCCTTGACTTTGTGGCGGCCCATCATGACTTCATCGACTTTCTGAATCTTGCGATCTTCAACATGCCCCTACACGGCCCGGATGCGGAGAAATGGGGAACCACCCCGTTCTATGAGGGAGACCTCTCCCTCTACACCCGCTTCGAGCACCCCTCGGGCTGGGACAGACCCCTGGTGAGGGAATTCCTGGACAGGGAGTTCACGAGGCACCCCGCCGTGGCCGCCATCCTGCGCAGGGACCCTCCCCTCTTCACCTCCAACCACGCACCCTTCTTCGTGAACCGGGGGAAGGGGGTTTGAATGCCTTGAACTCCGGACCCTGCCCAGATCACCAGGAGATCCCAGATCTTCGTCTTATGCTGTTTTGCTTGACCTTTCAATAAATTATGGCTACAGTACCGCGCACGAAGGCACTCATCCGATAACCTGAAAAGCGAGATGCCATGAGTCACACCGTCCGAATCCCATTTCCAAAAATCTTTTAGGAAATGGGATTCTGTGCATTTTGGGGGGCGGCGTGGACACCACCCCATAAGCACATCAAATGCTCAAATAGGAGATTACATGAAAGCCGAAGTAGCGGCCGTTCCGGTGGGGAGAATCGAGAAGTCCATATTCATGATCCGCGGGCAAAGGGTCATGTTGGATAGAGATCTGGCACGACTCTACGGGGTGCAGACAAGGGTCCTGAACCAGGCTGTTAGCAGAAACGTCAAACGCTTTCCGTCGGACTTTATGTTCCAGCTCAGCCGCGAGGAGATTCTGAGCATATCACAAATTGTGACATCCTCTCGAATCAAGTTCTCGAAGCGGGTACACGCTTTCACCGAACAGGGAGTGGCCATGCTTTCAACCGTTCTGAACAGCGAGCGCGCCATAGAGGTAAACATCGCCATTATGAGGGTGTTCGTAAGGCTGCGCCAGAGGGGGCAACCCACAGGGAGCTTGCCCTCAAGCTACAGGAACTGGAAGGCCGGATTCAGGAACACGACGAGCACATTCTTGCCATTTTCGAAGCAATCCAGCAGCTCATGGCCCCTCCGGAAACATCGAGAAAGCGGATAGGGTTTGAGGTGAAGGAGCCCAGGGCAAAGTATGGGAGGGGCAAGAGCACAGTCCTGCTCTGATCAGGACAGGCGCAAGCCTTCAAAGCGCTATTCAGACCTGCAAAGGATTTCTGCTGAATTCAAAAATGATGGACCACCCCGACAGCGGGCCGTTCAAAGAGGATAACCATGAAGAACTATGAGAGTCTGGACCGACTGAAGCGGCTTTTCCGGGAGCTGTTTCAGCTCGACACAGCCGACCTGGATTTCGGCCTCTACCGTCTTTTTGCACTCAAGCGGGCTGAAGTCGAGTCATTCCTGAACACCCAACTTCCCGATGATGTTGACAAGGCTTTCGCGTCCCTGGCCGGTGCAGACAGGGAAGAGCTGAAGAAACAGGTAGACGATCTGGCAACGAGGGCAAAGGAATCCATCGCTGACAACGCCATCCTGCCCAGCGGCGAACCCAACCCGGCCCACGCCGGAACCAAGGCGGTCAAGCAGTATGTAGAGGCGCGGAAGCGGCTGGAGGCCGTCGAGGCGTCCGAGGCCCAGCGGGCGGAGGTCTTCAACCTGCTGTATGGTTTCTTTTCCCGCTATTACGATGAGGGCGATTTCATTCCCCGCCGCTTCTTTGGAGCCAGGGCAGGTTATGCGGTCCCTTACAACGGCGAGGAGGTCTTTTTCCACTGGGCCAACAAGGATCAGTACTATGTGAAGAGCGGGGAAGCCTTCCGGGACTATGCCTTCACAGTCGCCACCGTCGCCGGAGAGTACCGAGTGCGGTTCTGCCTTGCCGAGGCAACCACATCCAGAGACAACACCAAGGGTGCTGCGCGGTATTTCTTCCCCAAGACAGAGGATGTGGCCTTCGAGGAGAGGACTCGCACCCTCGTCATCCCCTTTGAGTACCGCCTGCCGACCGAGGGTGAGGTCGCAAGATATGGCAGGAACGCCAAGGGTCAGGAGGCTATCCTGGATGAGGCCGTACCGAAAATGCTGAAGAGGGTGAAGGACAGTGTCCTCGCCTCCGCGCTGGCTGAGCCATCCCCGATCGGTAGGGAGGCCGAGGCCGAAGAGCCTCCGACACTCCTGCGCCGACGGCTCACTCACTTCACCAAGAAGAACACCACGGATTACTTTGTCCACAAGAACCTGGGCGGCTTCCTGCGCCAGGAACTGGAGTTCTTCATCCGGGACCAGATCGTTCACGAGGCTGACCTCGAAGGCGACTTCGATGCCAAGCGCCGCATGCTGCGCGTCTTCCGCAAGCTGGCAGACACGGTCATCACCTTCCTGGCCCAGATCGAGGATGCCCAAAAGCGGCTCTTCGAAAAAAAGAAGTTCGTCCTGCGCACCGACTACCTCATCCCCGTCCAAAACATACCGCGTGACCTGTGGAAAGACGTACTCGCCAACAAGGCACAGCTTGAAGAGTGGAAAACCTTGTTTGCCCTTGAGCCCGGGTCCCCTATCTTCGACCTCAAAGGCAAGATCAACGAATCCGTGCTGGAACAACATTCGACGCTGGTAGTGGATACCCGGCATTTCCCGCCTGATTTCACTTTGCAGCTCTTGGAGACCATCGTTGACCTGGACGAGCGGACAGATGGGGTGCTTATCCATAGCGAAAATTTCCAGGCTCTCAATCTGTTGGTGGCGCGGTAT
>JAFGPH010000387.1 GCA_016926135.1 Deltaproteobacteria bacterium | reverse complement strand
GGCGCCCTGTTGGTGGAGGTGGCAAAATGCTGGTTTCCCCATCCTCCCTTGCCTCCTGGAAGGAGGACCTCTTGTCCTTCTTCTGTCAGGTCTTGCAGGAGCTCGCCTGTTTCCTCGTCGTAGACCAAGGTCCCCAGCGGTACCTCTATGATAACATTCTTCCCTTTTCCGCCGGTCTTGTTCCTTCCGCCGCCGGGCTGCCCGTTCTGCGCCTTGAAATGCCTCTTATACTTGAACGCAACCAGGGAATTGAGATACCCGACCGCCCTGACAACGATGCTCCCGCCGAGGCCGCCGTCTCCCCCGTCGGGCCCGCCCTTGGGGATGAACTTCTCTCTGCGGAAGCTCAGACACCCCCTCCCACCGTCACCGGATCTGGCGGTGATCACCGCTTCATCCAGGAAATCCGTCTTATTGATCTTTCTCGACACAGACACCGGTGGGCATGAAGGCGGCGAAGCCGCGTTTCACGAAACCGCTTCGACCTCTTGGGAAGCGGGTTCATAAACGCTCACCCTTTTCCTGGTCTTGTCGAATCGTTCAAAAGAGACGATCCCGTCGATTTTGGCAAAAAGGGTGTAATCCTTCCCCACGCCGACGTTCACGCCCGGGTGGATCTTGGTCCCCTTCTGCCGTACCAGGATGCCTCCGGCCCGGACCGCCTGCCCCCCGTACCTCTTTACGCCAAACCTCTGACCGGCGCTGTCTCTACCGTTTCGGGAACTGCCTCCCGCTTTCTTGTGTGCCATGCTCACTCACCTCGTTTCCTAAAACTCTCGAAAGGTTCGAAAATTTTAGATAACGCCCCGCTCTGCGGGACTTACCCTATGCACAAAGGCAGTGGGTCTCAAGCCCTTTCTGCCCGGTCCTGTTCAGGCGTTGTTCCGCGCTCTTCGCTCTGCGCTCCTGCCTGAATGCCTTCTATTCTCACCTGCGTGAAGGTCTGCCTGTGGCCGGTTTTCTTCCGGTAGCCCTTTCTCCGCTTGAACTTGAAGACCACAACCTTCCGACTTTTCGCCTGTCGTGTGATCTTGCCCGTCACCTTGACATTCTCAATGTAAGGTTTCCCGACGCTCACCTGCTCGCCTTCGGAGGTCATGAGCACGTTGTCAAAGGCAACTGAATCTCCCTCATTCCCTGGGATTTTCTCTACCTTCACTTCATCCCCGGGGGCCACCCTGTATTGCTTTCCACCTGTCTTGAACACCGCATGCATCGAAAGTTCCTCCAAAAATCTTAAGGCCTTATACTAATCGCTCCCTATGGGGAAGTCAATTCTGAAAAAAACATGTGCCTGTTCGCGATAGGTGCACGGTTCGTCCATGACCTTCGCGGACTCATCCGGGATTTCCGTGCATATTTCACGCACACGCGCACAAGAAATATGGTGCCCCCGGCGTGACTCGAACACGCGGCACCCAGATTAGGAATCTGGTGCTCTATCCACCTGAGCTACGGGGGCAAAATCTGATTTTATATACCATGTGATGCAACGAAATCAAGGCAAATTTTCAGGTGCGGATGCTCCGGTCACGGGACACCTCATTAGAGGCACGCCTCCCTGACCTGAAGGTAGAATATTTTCAGTAAAAGCAATATCTTCTGTTTTATCGTGGGTGTATTTTCGAGAAGAGACGAAAGGCTGGCCCTTTTGCCTGAAGGACTGAGTTCGTAGCCCGCCTTCTTCGCGGTGGGTCCCACGATTCCCGCAACCAGGGCCACCTGTTTCTCTGTCAAAAGGGTCTTCCAGCGATCCAGGGATCTTGTGCTCAGGCCCGCGCCTTTCTCAGAAGGGTCGTTTGTGGCGCCGTACGTCAGGCGCCCCAGTCTTTCCCTCAGGAGCCCAACTTCCAAGGGCAGGCCCACAGTAAATGCAAAGACACGGTTCAAAGTCGCCTCCGGCTCGGCAAGGAAATCCTCGAATCTGACCAGCATGGTCCTCTCCCTGTGTCTCTTGGCGAAAACGAGCATTCTCTGAGCCATGTTGCGCCAGCTGACGCACGCTTCAACAAGTTTCAAATCGTTCACCCCGCTCCCCTGCCGGCGGGTCTCTTTCAGAACGGCCCTCTTGGCCTGGGACAGTCCAACTGACCTCGGGTCCCTCAGAAGCATAATGAATTTTCCCTCGGGGAAGCTCCCGGCTGCATCCTCCACCGCATGGAAATCATTCGCCTTGTCACCCCACGCCAGAATCCCGTCCCCTTTCTTGTGATTCCCCGGATCGAGGGCGTAAATGAGTGGGTAGATTTGCCACATACGTTTGAGGTCCCGGCCCGAAAGGGCCTGATCAATGTGCCTCTGCAACAGATATCGCCTGTCTTCCGGGAGCCCGGCAAGCACGGCCTCCTCCCTGTAAAAAGAGGGCAACCTGAAGACTTGCCTGAGGAGCCTCTGGTGCACTTTGGACCGGTACCTCCAGACCTGGTTGAGAAAATGCGTCATTTCCGGGAGCATGAGGATTTGGTCGTGGATGTCCAACGCATCCCTGAAAACCGAAGTCCCTCCGCGGGCAAAACCTACCACGTAGATCAGGCGTTCAAGCGCATCCGCGCGAATCGATCCAAAATAACCCAAAGAATTCTGAAAAGTTGAATTCACCATACCCCCTGCCTCCCCCAATGCGGGGCAATCTACCACCCCGGGGGCCGAAAGGTCAATTATTCTGCCGAAGGCCGAGAATACCCCGGACCACATCATTGATCGCTCGCAGTAGTGAACTCGAGGCCTCCCTGAACGCGCCCGAGTTCCGGAGGGATACCCGGGGAGGAGTTTCCTCTAAATTGGTCGCAAGTAGGTGCCATTCTGTGTTTTTTGGTTGACAAAACCGAAAACTGCGGGTAGCATGCGCCATCAAGATTGTGATTCCTGTCTGTAAGTGTGCCCTTTTTCACCCGTGACAGGATGATCGCCGGAAAGGAGGTGATGTACCGTCCTGAGAAACGGGTTGGTAACCCGCAAGCCAGTGGGGCTTTTTCACATGTGGTTCTGTTGAATGCACTTAATTGACTAAAGGGAGGTTTTTGCATGAAAAGATTTTCTGTTATGGGGCTTGTCGTGGTGCTGATTGCGGCATTCGCCGGTACGGCCTTGGCGGATAACAGTGCCAATATCAACGATACCACGACGGGGATGAGGGTTTCCAGAGGACCTGTCGTGATTCAGAACGCGAGCGGCGCCGGTACGACCGTTTACCTAGCGACGGGTTTCGCCCAGTTCAACAATGAGAAGGAAGCACTTACGCCTAATGCGGGCGTCAGCGTGTTTGCCATTGACTCGGCAAGGACGAACGCGGACGGTACGTTGCAGAAGAAAGAGCTCACCGGAACTGCTGCCATGCAGCCCTACGCGAACGGTGTCACGCTGATATCGGCCCCGGTGGTCACCTCAAAGGCAGGGGCCGGTACGTCGGTCTTCTACGCGATCCTTGCCCCGAATGCGCAGACGGTGGGCAGCGTGGGCACCGGGGATGGCGGGGCCTACACTCCCGCCAACACAGGTGTAACGATCCTCGCCCTGGACGGCACGTCCGGTGCCATCAAGTGGCAGCGAGGCATCGCGATCAATGGTACGGTCGCCGGTGTCGCGACGAATGCCCCCTATGCCCTCGTTTCCCCGTTGACCCTGGATGATGAGAGCGTAACGGGCTCCGGTGCCACCCTGTACATGGCCGTTGGTGCCGATGAGATCTCGGCCACAGGAACCGGAGCTACGGTGTACTCCATTGATGCGGACAACGGTGCCGTCCTTGGGCAGTATTCCTTCCCCGGTGTCGGTGCTGCCCGGTTCTCCTCGACCGTGACGGGCTTTTTCTCTGCTCCGTTTATTTCCGGAAACTCGCTTTACGTCTTGGGTTGGGACAAGACTTCTGCAGGCGTGACCCTATATGGCTTCGCAGACAGAAACAACCTGTATGCCGGGGTCAGCACCGTGGGTGTGGTCAACACGGCCAACATGGATTACAGCCACGCCCAGACACCGACCCCCGCCGTATCCGGCAGTTCCATCTTTGTGGTGGCGGCCGGAACCGGGACCCAGGCCGGTGTCACGGTGTACGACAAGTACGACCTGAGCAGAAGGGTGTACTACACCCCCTACGGCGCCATCGCTGCCGGAAGCGGTGTGAGCGCCTCGCCGGTGACGGACGGCCAGTACATCGTCCTCTGCACCATGAGCGCGGTCACCTGCTATAATGTCAACAACCTCAGCACCAATACGAGGACATGGACCATCGATCTGGCCAAGTCTTACACCGACGGCACCTATATGATCTTCGGTACCCCGGCCATTACCAACGGGTATGTGTACATCCCGGTGGCCGACACGACCGGCGCCAACAAGGGCTTTGTCCTGAGGTGCGTGCTCAACTCCACCACAGGAAATCCCATCAAGCTGAGCACCGTTACCGAAATGGTGGTGGCCGATCCGATCATCTCTGCCGGCTACATCTATGCCGCCACCTATACTAACCCCACCACCGTCTACCAGATTGACGGCGGCGTCGGTGCAGTGGGTTACACCGACTGGAAGCAGTTCAAGTTTGACAAGGCCAAAACCGGTTACAGCTATGATCCGCCGCGCAAAGATCCGGAACCCGGTTCAAGTGGCGGATGCTTTATCTCCACCATCCAGTAGCCAGTAACCCACATGTAACCTGACCATTAACCACCATCGGAAGGGGCCTCTGCGGAGGCCCCTTCTTTTTTGGCACCCATTTTGAATTGACAGGGTTCTTGCCCTGTATATATCATTCCCCGAACGCCGGTGCGCGAGGAAAGCCGGATGGCCGCAGGACGCAAAAAACATCAAGAGATCAACCCCATGAAGAGGGAAGCGCGAACCATACCGGCCGTGGGAAAGGGCGGATGGAACCCCTATGCGCTCATCATCCTCACCCTGACCTTCTCCGTTCCCCTGATGGTGGTTCCGGGGGTCCTGGACAACGCCTTCCACACACCCAAGAACCTCCTGATCCTCCTGGGCGCTTCATCCTTGGTGGGCCTGTTCGCCATGCGCATCCTCCTGGGGCGAGAGTCCCCCTTTTTTTCTTCATCCACGGTTATGGCGCTTCTGTTCCTGATCCTTTTGAACGTGTTTTCCTTTTTCTACACCGAGAACTACTATTATACATCTGTGGCAGCCACCCTGAACGTCTCCTGCCTCCTCCTTTTCTTTTTCGTGTCCTATTACCTGGACCAAAGGCAGGCCCTCTGGTTGATAGGGGTTGTCTTCTTGAGCGGATTCCTGGTCTCTGTGGAGACATGGCTTCAGTTCTTCAATGTCTTCCTGCTCTTCAAGTGGGCCCATCCGGGAATCAACGTGATGGGCACTATAGGCAACTCCAATTACCTGGGGGCCTACCTCGTCTTTCCCCTCTTTGCAGCCCTCTCGCTGCTGTTCCTCACAAGGCAACGACGCCTGCTGATCGGCCTGAGCCTGGCGATCCCTTTCATCATGGCCGCTTTTCTCTTCTCCAGGGCCCGGGCCGGGTGGATGGGATTCCTTCTCACCGCACCCCTCTTTCTATTCCTTGTGAAGAAGATCCACCGGTTTTCCGTCTCGGGCTGCATACGCTCAAACCCGCGCAGGTTCATCGCCCTCATGCTCGGCATTGTCGTCTTCGTGTTCCTCCTCTGGTCCCTCGCACCCAAACGCCTCCAGGTGATGCTGGAATTCAGCAATGTGACCAATTCCAAGACCCTCGTGCTCAGGATGCAGAAGTACTACCAGGGGTCCCTGTGGCTCTTCAAGCAGGGCCCCATCTTCGGCACCGGTCTCTGGTCGTTCAGAAACGGGGTTTACGCGGCCCAAGCGGAAATCAACAGGATTGACCCCGGCTATTTCCGGAATTACCCGGAGCCCAAACCGAGAAGGGTCCACAATGAATACCTCGAGATCCTGAATGACGGGGGCCTGCTGGCGGCCTTTGCCCTGCTTCTTTTCACCATCACGGTGATGCGACATGGGTGGAGGGTCATCCGCGGCGAGACACTGGAAACGCGGGACCGGGTCATTTCAGCCACCGCATTCTGCTCGGTCCTTGCCGTCCTGCTGACCGCCGTCTTTTTCTTCCCTTTCAGGATCAACACTACCCTGTTCATGACCGCCCTGATGCTGGGCCTGATGGAGGGGTTATACATTAGGAATTTCAATACAATGAGAGCCCCTGGAGGGAGAGGAGTCCCCTTCAGTGTCCTGGCCGTCCCCATCATCGTCCTGGTCATTGTCGGGATGCTCTGGTTCGCGGGGATAAAGCCCTTCATGGGGGAGGTCGAGCACTTCAAATACAAGAAGGCACTGGCAAACCGCAACATGGATGAGGCGGAAAGGCACTTGCTCAAGGCGATCCGGTACGACCCCCACAACACGGCCTACTGCATGTGGGCAAGCCAGCTTTACATGAACTCCAAAAAGGATTTCGTAAAGGCTGAGGACTTCATCAGCAGGGCCATCATTGATTTTAACGGAGACATAGTCCCCTGGGCGGCCTATTATGTTAAGGGCTTACTCAGGTTCCAGATGGGCAATCCTTTTGGGGCCAGGCACTCCTTTGAGAAGGCGTTGTATTACAATCCCACTTTCCAGGAGGCCGGGCAGAAGCTTGCCGAGGTGAACCGGGTCATCAAGGAGCACGATCAGGTACTGATCAAACTGCGCTGATGAAATCCTGGAAAGACGGCCAGGATTTCTCATGAAGTCCCGCGAGGCGGGGCTTTGTTGAAAGGCGACGAAGTTGCGTATGATTGAATCGTCGAGCAAGGCGAGATGATTTTATGGCCGTATACGAATACAGAGCACTGAACACCAAAGGCAAAGAGGTCAGCGGCATCATCGAGTCTGACAGCAGGACATCTGTCGGCCAGACACTGAAGCGGATGGACCTCTACCCTGTAGCCATCAGTGAAACCACCGAAAAGACCATTGAAAAAAAGGGGCGGGAATTCTCCTTTCACGACCTCCTGGAGAGGATCACCGGGGGAGATATCGCCGTCTTCACCACCCAGTTCGCTGCCTTGGTAGAGGCAGGCATGCCGGTGGTGGACTCCTTTGAGATCGTGATCCAGCAGACGGACAAGAAGACCATGAAGAAAATGCTTTCCGTCATCAAGGAGGAAGTGAACAAGGGTTCATCCCTTGCCGATTCCTTCAAGTTGTTTCCCAGGCACTTCCCTCCTCTCTACGTGAATATGGTGAGGGCGGGGGAGGGGTCGGGGAGTCTCGAAATCGTGCTGCGAAGGCTTGCCGACTATATCCAGAGTCAACTCGAGATGAGATCCAGGATCCTTGCGACTCTCGCCTACCCTACCCTGATGGCGGCCGTGGGGATTCTGGTGGTAGCCTTTCTGGTCACCTTTGTTATTCCTACCGTCACCGGGATCTTCGAAGAGATGCAGAAGACCCTCCCCCTCCCCACTCTGATCCTGCTGGGCGTGAGCGGGATACTGAAAAGGACGTGGATCTATATTCTTGGTGTGATTGTCGCCCTCATGGTGTTCTACAGGAAATACAGGCGCACACCCGGCGGCAAGGAGAGGTTCGACCGCTGGAAGCTCAAAATCCCCATTTTCGGCGCCCAGTACAAGAAGATCCTGATGACCCGTTTCACCAGGACCCTGGGGACACTCCTGACCAACGGGGTACCTGTGGTGACATCCTTCGACATCGTGAAGAACATCATTGACAATACGCTCATTTCCAGGGAAATTGAAAAGGCCCGGGACGAAATCAAGGAGGGGAAGGAAATCGCGCGACCCCTCTCTCAGAATGGGATCTTTCCGCCCGTGGTGGTGAACATGATCGCCGTCGGAGAACGGAGCGGGCAACTGGAGGAAATGCTTAACCGTGCTTCCAGGATCATGGAGTCGGAACTGGAAAGCTCGCTCAGAAGGCTCATGGCCCTCATTGAACCGGTCATGATCCTGCTGATGGGAGGGCTCGTGGGTTTCATTGTG
>JAFGPH010000386.1 GCA_016926135.1 Deltaproteobacteria bacterium | reverse complement strand
CGGGGAAGACCACGCTCTTCAACTGCGTCTCGGGGCTCTATCCCCTGACCTCCGGCCGGATCCTGTTCGACGGCGAGGACATCACAAGCATGAGCGCCCACGAGGTAGCCAGAAGGGGGATGGCCAGGACGTTCCAGGTCTATGTGGCCTCGGGGGACCTGAGCGTGCAGGAAAACGTGATGGTCGGGTGTTTCATGCATACCCGGTCCAGGGCCCAGGCCATGGCAAATGCAAAGAGGATCCTGAGCGATCTGAAACTGGCGGAGGTCTCGGATTTTCTGGTAAGCGAACTGCCGGTCGCCTCCCAGAAGCTGGTGACCATGGCCACCGCTCTGGGTACAGGCCCCAAGCTCCTCCTGCTGGACGAGGTCGCCGCAGGCCTGAATCCCAGCGAGGTGGAGGATATCCTGGGCACCATCCGGCATATCCATGAGGACATGGGCGTCACCGTGATGCTGATTGAACACGTGATGGAACTGGTGATGAAGGTGAGCCACAGGGTGATCGTTCTCGACTACGGACAGAAGATCGCCGATGGCCCACCCGAGGTCATTGCCAGGGATCAAAAGGTCATCAAGGCCTATCTGGGTGAGCGATTTGTTCGGGAGCATGCCGGGGAGATGAGTTGAGTATGGATCGGCCAATCCTGAAGGCGGAAGAGATCAAGGTTCGATATTCGGGCCTGCCGGTCCTGCACGGGGTCTCCATCACCGTGGATCCGGGGGAAACCGTGTGCGTGGTGGGGGCCAACGGGGCAGGGAAGTCCACGCTCCTTCGAGCCGTCATGGGGACCCAGCCCGTCTTTGAGGGAAGGATCCTGTTCAGGGGGGAGGAGATTCACAGGCGCCGGACCGAGGAGATCGTTCATCTCGGGGTGATCTACGTCCCGGAGGAGAAGATGTTGTTCCGGCCCCTTTCCGTTGAAGAGAACCTCCTCCTCGGGGCCTACGTCCTGAAAGACGAGACGAGGATCCGGGAGAACCTGGACTTCGTCTACAACCTGTTTCCCTCCCTCCAGCGACGGCGGGGCCAGGCGGCATCCACCCTCTCGGGCGGGGAGCAGCAGATGGTGGCCATCGGCCGGGGGCTGATGTCCAACCCGGTTCTCCTGATGCTGGACGAGCCCTCTCTCGGGTTGGCGCCCATCCTCGTGGACGAGGTCCTGGACACGGTCAGACGGCTCAAGGAAGAAGGCATCACCATCCTTCTCGTGGAACAGAACGTGCGGGAGGCCCTGGATCTGGCGGACCGGGGCTATGTCCTGCAGACCGGCAGGATCGTGCGGGAAGGCTCCGGGAAGGAACTCCTGGAAAGCGACATGTTTCGAACCGCCTTCCTCGGCATCTAACGAGTGTCCATCCGGAAATCAGAGATTTCAGGACGGAGCGTTCAGCCGTCAGCCGTCAGCGATCAGCCTGATGACTTATTTCTTTGCTGACGGCTGACGGCTGACAGGTTCTTCCCAGCCACTGTTTCGACGTGGGGGTGAAAATCCCTACATCCCTTCCCAGATCCGGAAGATTCAGCATCTGCCCGCTCCGGACGGCAGCGGCCGAATGGCACGATTTCTCATGAACGCAACACTTGCTGCTGATAGCGCTTGAAGAATCTGATCTTGAGCGCCTTCAACATTTTTACTGGAAATCACTGCTTGGGAGGCTTGCTCACATGGGCCGTCGTGCTGTTGCCGTCATCATTGCAGGGTTTTCCACCGTCTTTGTCGCTTTTGCCATCAGGTATGGCTATGGGCTTCTTTTGCCCGAAATGCTTTCTTCCCTGTCCATTTCGAAGGCCGAAGCCGGCGTCATTTACTCATCCTATTTTTTCACGGCCACCCTTTTTTCACCGGTTCTCGGTCTCCTTGTCGACAGATGGGATGCGAGGGCCATTCTCACCGTCTTCGTAGCCATTCTCGGCATGGGGGCCTGCCTCATGTCCTTTTCCGCCACGGTTTTGCAGGCAAGCCTCTTTTTTGCCATTGTTGGGATCGGACATTCCGCGTGCTGGGCCCCTGTCGTGACCGTAGTTCTGCGATGGGTCAGCGAGAGGCGAAGGGGCATCGCTCTTTCTGTCGTGGATCTCGGGAGCACCGTCAGTATTGCATTCTGGAGCATCATGATCCCTGTGATGATCGCGCCCTATGGCTGGAGGATGGTCTGGGTATGCGTGGGCGTCCTGGGGTTGCTGGTGGCGGGAATGAATTTCCTTTTCGTGAGGAGTCATCCCTCTTCGGAGCCGGAAAGCCGGTTATCAAAGGCGGCGCCGAAGGTTCAGATATCGATCAAGGAAGCCTATCTGGATATTCTTCGGGACAAGAGATTTCATTTGATTGGTTTTTCCTACCTGCTCATCAGCTTTTCCATTCTCATCCCTCTTCTGTTCCTGACCGCCTATGGCGCCCAGGAATTGAAGATCTCCTACTCATCCGCCGCCGCTCTTTTGGCGGTGATAGGAGTCTCCGGCGCCGTCGGCAAACTGGTCCTCGGTCCTATCTCTGATTTTGTGGGAAGGGTGAAAGTGATGATGCTCTGCGGCGTCCTCATTGCAGCCGGGGGGCTGGGCTTCGCATACGCGCGGGAATTCGTAGTGCTCCTCCTTTTCACGGTCGTCTTTGGTATCGGTTACGGTACCATCTGGCCTGTCTTTGCCGCCTCCGCCCGGGATTTGTTCTCAAAGGAGTACGCCGGCAGTATCGTCGGCCTATGGACAGTTTATCATGGCTTAGGCTCCATCGTTGCTCCCGTGTTGGCGGGGTGGACCATCGATGTAACGGGCACTTATTTTTGGGCATTCATTTTGACTGTGACAAGTGCCATCCTATCATCTTTGCTGTTGTTGCCCCTTGCGAAACGCTGTTAGGTTTTAGGGTTCATGATGTTACGTCCACCATGGGGATTCATGACTCTCTATCGCAAGTTAAAAACCTAACAGGGTCCCGGTTCGTACAAAGTGTCGGTGATCCAGTACGACGAAGACTCCCTTGATCGAGAACTGACATGAAGGGGAAGATCGTCATCAACGCATCCCCCGCTATTTTTCTTCATAAGTCTGACCTTGAATTTGTGCTGCCTGCTTTGTTCTCCAGCATCGTCATCCCCAATGGAGTCATGGATGAGAT
>JAFGPH010000005.1 GCA_016926135.1 Deltaproteobacteria bacterium | reverse complement strand
GGTCCTCGCCGGAAATACGGGGAGCGAGGATCATCTCTCCTATGCCCTGATCGGCGAGACCGTGAACGTGGCTGCACGGGTCCAGGATCTGACCAAGAAATTCCCGTGCGACATCCTGATCACCGAAGAGACGGCCGGCACCCTCACCGCTGCGGTTCGGCTGGAAAAGGAGACCCCGGTCATGGTAAAGGGTTACTCCAGGCCCGTCACGGTCTATCGTGTCATGGGGTGGTGATGGAAGATCTTTTCAAAATCGTCGTTCTGGACAACGAAATCGAGGCCCAGCTCATGGATTCCGTGCTCACGGAGCGCGCCATCCCTCACGAGATGACGTCCTATCACGACACCGCCTATGACGGCCTCTTCCAGACCCAGAAGGGATGGGGATACATCGGTGCACCCCTTGCCTATCGGGAGGAGATCCTGGATATCCTGGATGACGTGAGGAACCAGGCAGGACGTTTTACGCTCTCCGACTCCGACCCCACCGGTGAATGCCCGGAATAGTTGCGATGATGGCACCCCGCAGTGAGAAAAGCCCTTTCCTGACCCTCGACGGCATATCCCTCCGCCTCCAGGACAGGGTGGTCTTCGAGAACACCTGCTGGAGAATCCTCCTCGGGGAGAGATGGGCCGTGATGGGCCCCAACGGCTCAGGCAAATCGACTCTCATGAAGGCCCTGTGCGGCCGGGTTCCCGTGGTGAAGGGTCGGATCCACCACCACTTCCTGGAAAAACCACCCTCTGGAGCCCCTTCCCGGGCCACCGGCAGCATCCGGGATTCCGTGGCCTACGTCTCCTTCGAACCCCTGAAGGCGAGACTGACAGGCGGGCCAGGGTTTCACCAGGTTCGCTGGAACAGCCTGGGGCTGGAGGATTCTCCGCAGGTCCAGGAGGTGCTCTCACGGAACTCTCTCTTTGGACCCCTTCCCTTCGAGGTGCTGGACAACCGGCCTGACCCCGCAGCGATCGCCGCGAAGACGGAAGAGGTCGTAGCGCTCCTGGGCATAGAGAACCTCCTCGCAAAGAGGGTCGTGGCCCTCTCGGATGGAGAACGGCGAAAGGTCGCTCTTGCGGCCGCCCTCATCCGAAACCCCCGGCTGCTCATCCTGGAAAACCCCTTTACCGGACTCGATGCCGCTTACAGGACCAAATTGCAGCGGATCATCGGAAAAATCATGGAAACGGGCACGGTTGTGATCGTGTCCATCACCCGCCCGAGCGAGGCCTTCGATCTCATCACCCATGTCGTTCTCGTGGAAAACGAGAGGATTGTGGGCCAGGGCCCGAAAGAGGAAATCCTCGGCAGGGCGTTCTCTACCGAAGCCACTTATGTCCGGGAAAAGGCCTCTGCCGGCCCCGTCCCGCCGTCTCAAGGGGGAGAGAATGTCGGGGAGGGAGATGTGAGGCGGCCCACCCTCGTGGAGATGTACGACGTCCATGTCATGTATGATGGGACACCCATACTCATGGGCATCAACTGGACGATCCGGAGGGGAGAGCACTGGGCACTTCTGGGGCCGAACGGGGCCGGCAAGACCACGCTCCTGAGCCTGATCCTGGGGGATAACCCGCAGGCCTACGCGAACCGGATCGTCCTCTTTGGAAAGCCGAGAGGCTCGGGAGAGACCATCTGGGACTTGAAGAGGCGTATGGGTTGGGTCTCCCCGGAGCTGCACCTCCACTACCCCAGGAGATTTTCCTGCCTTGACGCGGTCTGCTCGGGCTTCTTCGATTCCATGGGTCTCTACCGCGGGGTCCCTGCCGACCGGCATGAGTCGGCCGCATCTCTCATGCGGGAGCTGGGACTGGAGGAGATACAGGGCAGGCGATTCGGGGCCGTCTCCCAGGGGGAACAGCGCATGGTGCTCCTTGCACGTGCCCTCGTCAAACAACCCCTGCTGCTGATCCTGGATGAGCCCTGCCAGGGCCTGGACCCAAACCATCGCAGGCGGATCCTGCAGACGGTGGACGCCCTGGGCCGGCGGCAGCAGGCAAGCATCATCTATGTGACTCACGAGCCTGAGGAGCTTCCTCCCGTCATCAACCACGCCATCCAGCTCGACCGGGGGACAATCGTCAGAAAGGGACGATGGCCGAGGTGCTGAGCGATGATGGACTACATTACCTGCCATCGGAAAAAATCCTTCCCCAAGGTCCCCGTGGACCTCTGCGCCCAATGCAAACACAGGAAGACCTGTCGTGACTACGGGAGATACATCCAGCCGCCCCTGTTCCCCAAGCTGTATCAAGGTCCACCGGGAAGGTCCGGGCAGGGCAAAACACGGCACGGCCCTCGGTCATGAAAGCCTTTGGTTGAATGGGGTGTTCCCGTCTTCTCACCCGGGAAACAACCCTGAATCCCGGGAGAACTCCTTTCAGTCAAAAACCCAGATTCTCATCGGGGCACAAGGACCATGAAGACGTGCTCTCGCTGGTGCCGCTATCGTTTAAGGCGCCTCGACATCCAACTTCTTGAAGTAGGAACGGTAGAATCCTTTGTCTCGCGTCAAGAGGCGGTCTGCCTGCTTCGAGGCATGACCACCTATCAGAAAATCGGCTGCGATCCGCCGCCTGTCTCCGCCCTTCTTCAGATAATCATACCAGCACCTGGCCGCTTCAAGGGTCGCTTCAGATGCCATCGCCGAATACTCGATTCCCATCCGGTCCATTGCCTTGACCACCCTCTCCACGGCATGCCCATAGGCTACCGCAACCTCAGCCCAGACGATTTCGCATGCAACCACCGACCCCTCCAGGAGACAGCGCTTGAGAGCATCCCTCGAAGCTGGGCCGAAGGCCGGATCCGGTTCGAGAACGTCGATCAGGATATTCGTATCGACCGCAGTGATCATACGGGGCCCCGAAGCGCATCCATGACCTGCTTCGTATTTCTTCCGCGGCCCAGAGTGCCATAGAATTCATCCACCGGGTCTGCAGTCTCTTCCTTTATGGCTACGAGCCGGCCTTTCTCTTCCGAGAACTCCAGTACAGTGCCCTGCCGAATACCCAGACGCACCCGAAGGGCCTTTGGAATGGTTACCTGTCCCCTCTCTGCAACCTTTGCCTTCATCTTCATCACCTCCCATATGTATGAATTTTAGAGAATGAATTCATACCTGTCAAGAATGAAAGCTTCGGTGATGAAGGCATTGATCCCCCCTCAGATTTCTGATATTCTGAATTCAGAATTTTTAGATTCGCAGGAACAAATGGAGCTTCTCAGACCCATCACAGCCGAGATCAAAGCCCGCGGCCAGTTGACCATCCCAAAGAGGATCAGGGAATGGACACTCCTGGAAGAGGGGCAGGCGGTTTCGATCATTCCTGCCGGAGACGCCCTGATCATCACGCCCCGCAGACTGCCACTGGAAGACGCGCGACGGGAGATGCGCCGGATATTGAAGCAGTCCGGACGTTCCCTTGAAGAATTGCTGGACCGCATCCAAGAGGAAAGGGAAGGGCTTTACAGCGAGCGGTATCGGCCCTGCTTTGTCAGGCGGACTATCTGGTCACCGGCGACCAGAAGGACTTCGGAAAGATCAAGGGCATAGCTGCCATGCCGCTTAGAATCGTCTCCCCTGCAGAGGCCGTCCGCATCATGGGAAGCATCGCCCAAGGATAAGCTCCATGATCTACCTGGACCACAACGCCACCACCCCCATCCTGCCCGAGGTGCAAGAGTCTTTCCTCCGATTTGGTTCACAAGGGAGGCTTGAGCATGCTTCTGTCTGATGGAGGGAAGGAGGCAACTCTGAAACGTGCCGTTATTCGCGTCAAGCCTGAGTATTTTTCCTGGTCCATAGAAGCGCAGGAACGATATCGGGTCGAGATGCCCGATGCGGACATGTTTCGCATCCACCAGGCGCTGCTCAAGGCGCTCTTCAGTATCTCAGTTAAGACAAAAGAGGAAATGAACAAGGCATTTGACACATTTGACGATCAGCAATACCTGCTTTTCAACAGCACCCTCTTGCCTTTGAACGGCATTGGGGATGACCATTTCTCCCTCAACGAATACCTTGGAGATAAAACGATCCTCGATTTTGACACGCTCTTTGACTACGACTATGACGATCATTGCTTCCAGGAGCAGGCGCGCAAGAAAGACGTACCGCGCTATAAAGCACATCCTTATCGCGGCACCCCATATCAACGCTGGGCGCGGCTGTATATCGATGGCGCATTTTATTACGCAATCCTTTCCTGCATGGCCGGGTATTTGCTTGGCATCCTCGATGAGTCGGGGTCTGATAAAATCTCGGAACTCATACCCCATGAGTATGTCGATGGCCCCGATCACGGCAAGAGGGAAGGCGGGGGTTTTCTCTATGACAAGCGCATCAATGGGGGCGGCCTGGAGGCACAATTGGAGGAACTGCGAGATCGTTTTCATCGCTATACGACTGAACGCCACAACGCGCTGGGAGAGGAGTTTGATAAAGAGGGAAAGAGACGGGTGTACCTGATCGATAGAAGCAACGCCCATGATCCCCAAATGGATTTTGTCTTTTCAGACAAGACGGCTCTTCAGGCCGTGCGGTTCAGGCATTTCATGGAGGACTGCCGCAAGATCATGGGAGATGCCATAGAACTGGAGACGCTTATCGAGCAGGAGCGTCAAAGGCTATTGGAGTATCTGGAAAATGCGCATCAGGACATTCTTCACAATTTTGATCCCAAGGTCCTAAAATTCCGCAAGAAGAGGAAGATCATTCTGGCGGATAGGGCACTGAAGGATTTGCTCTGATCAAGTGTGGCCCCGAAGACGTGGAGTATTCCTGGGACTGAGAATCTGTCATGAGATGGCAGGACCTTGACTCGACCAACCGGTCTCCATAGTCTACGAGCCTTGAGTCTGCAAGGCTTACGTGCTATTATGGAAAAAGAACTCAAGATAGTCATCTGGCAATCCCTTACACAAGGGGCATAGCTTCGGCAAATGAGCAGACTTGGCTCCCAGATAGAAGTCGACCTGCCGGTTGGGCCGCCTGAGGTTCGCGCAGCGATTGCAGATTATGTGCGTAAGATATCTACCGATTATCCAGATGAAGTTCTATCCGTCACACTGTATGGTTCGCAGGCTCGCGGAGACGGCGAGATCGGTTCGGACATCGACCTGTTTGTTGTAGTGAGGGAGCTCACATCAACCTTGCTGGAATCGTTGGAGGGCCTAGCCTGGGAGGTGCAGTTCAATCGCGGCGTCGTCATATCCGACGTCATCCGGAGTGAAGGGCACTTCCGCCAGATGCGGGTCAATCGCTTTCCATACTATCGGAGCCTTGAGAGAGAAGGTATCCTTCTGTGGAAACGAGCGTCAGTAAGATGGGGGACGTTCTTGACTAAGAGGACAAAGTCGATTGGGTCAGCATCATGGACTTGGGGCTGAGATGGGGGACGTTCTTGACTAAGAGGACAAAGTCGATTGGGTCAGCATCATGGACTTGGGGGCTGGTACTGGTTTACTGAGTGGGGCTGAAAGCCTAGTTCTTCACCTGTGAGCTCTTGCCGGATCCACAGGATATCAGCGACCTCGGAAACGTTGGATATGTCTGAGCACAGTCAAGAATCTGGATCTCAGTTCGCATCCCCGGAGCATCTTCGGGACCGGGGGATTGCGCACTCTCTCAAACAGAATGTCGCAGACGTCACATCGCGAATGAGAGATGATCAGGAGGCGTCTGCAAGCACATCTGCCGCCCATTGGT
>JAFGPH010000385.1 GCA_016926135.1 Deltaproteobacteria bacterium | reverse complement strand
GTTTGACAAGGGCATGCTCTCCGACGGCGAAGGCCGGGAGATCGATTTCAAGAACACGGTCCTGTTCCTGACGAGCAACCTGGCCACCGACGTGATCACGGAAATGACCAAGTCCGCGGAGCGGCCGCCCGACGATGTGATCCTTTCGGCGGTAAGGCCCATTCTCTCCCAGCATTTCAAGCCGGCCCTTCTTGCGCGGATGACCGTGATCCCCTTTTACACCCTGCCGGCGGATGCCATGAAGGGGATCGTGAAGCTCAAACTGAACAAGCTGGCCAGGAGGCTCATGGACAACAACAAGATGAAGCTCGTTTACACCGGGCCCGTAGCGGACCAGATCACCGCGCGGTGCACTGAGGTGGAGACGGGCGCCCGGAACATCGACTATATACTCACCGGCAACATCATGCCCCAGATGTCGCAGGAGATCCTGGGACACATGACCACGGGCGGCATGCCCTCGGAGGTGCACCTGGATGTGGGGGAGGGCGGGGTGTTTCGGATGGAGTTCAAGTGAATGTCCCTTTGAAGGTGTCAGGTGTCGGGTGTCAGGAAAAGGAGTGACTGACATCTGAACACTGAAACCTCGGTATGACAGGGGGAATCGAGTGACGAAGGATTATCTGGATGTGGAGGATCTTGAGGTCTACCAGAAGCTGTGCAGACTGCATATTGACGTGTGTGACTCGACACATGAATGGCCCCCAGAAGAGAGATTTGAATTGGGAAGTCAGGCAAGACGCTCCTCAAACAGTTCACCTGCCCAATTGGCTGAGAAGAATGACGATCGGCATATTCTGAACAAGATCGAAGGCGTAAATCGCAGCAGGGGAGAGGCAAATGAGACAATTCACCATCTGTTCATGGCGAAGCTGAAGGGGTACATCAAGGAAGAGACCTATTTGGAGTTCCGAGCTCGTTACAGAGAATGCATCCGCATGTTGAATGGATTGGAGAAGACATTGGAGCGGAAGATCCCGGAACGAGAGAGACGATGGAAAGTGGCAGAGGATTCGGCGGCGTATGGTTCAATCGAAGAACCGCTCCCTCAAGGCTGGCCCGACACCTGAACACTGAAACCTGAAACCTCTTACCTGGAGATTCCACCGGAGGTGGCCCATGGCTTTTCTGACCCAGAAGAAGTTCGACTTCGTCTCACGAGGCCTTGACCCCGACACCTTTGGGGTCGTGCGGTTCAGGGGGAGCGAGGGGTTCAGCAAGTGTTACGCGTTTGAGGTGGATCTGGTCTCCTCCGAGGCGGAGATCGACCTGAACCAGGCGCTGAAGAACCCGGCCACTTTCACGATTCTGCGAGAAGATGGAGACATTCCCTTTCACGGGATTTTAGCCGAGTTCGACCAACTCCACCAGGTGGATGAATACGTGTTCTACCGGGCGGTGCTGGTGCCCAAGCTCTGGTGGCTGTCGCTCACCCATCACAACCAGGTGTTCCTGGGCAAGAAGGTTCCGGAGATCCTCCAGGAGGTGCTGAAGGACGGTGGGCTCACATCCCTCGATTTCGATCTGAAGCTTCAGGGGAGTTATCCCAAGTGGGAGTATGTGTGCCAGTACCGGGAGAGCCACCTGGAGTTCGTGTCCCGCTGGATGGAGAGGGAGGGGATGTACTATTACTTTGAGCAAGGGGATCACGGGGAAAAGGTGATCATCACGGATACCCGGATGGCCCATCAAGAGATGGGCCAGGGGAAGACCATGTACTATTCCC
This sequence comes from Deltaproteobacteria bacterium, assembly GCA_016926135.1. Next base: position 3,412 of record JAFGPH010000385.1, on the reverse strand, counting down.
CGCCCTCCGGGCTGGACGAACTCCATCGCGAAGAAGTGATCAAGAGCTTTGTGTGCCGCCAGCGGATGCTGCCGAAGACGCTGAGGCTGAAGGACTACAATTACCGGACGCCGTCGTTGGAGCTGTCGGGGAACGCGGAGGTGAAAAGGGACGGCCGGGGGGAGGTGTACTTCTACGGGGAGCATTTCCGGACGCCGGAGGAGGGGAATGCCCTGGCGAAGGTCAGGGCAGAGGAGTTGTTATGCCAGGAGCAGCGTTTCTATGGAGAGGGCACGATCCCGTATCTGCGTCCCGGGTTTCTATTCGACCTCCAGGGTCATTACAGGGGCGGGTTCAACCGGACGTACCTGACCACCGAATTGAACCACGAGGGGAGCCAGGCGGCGTATCTGCAGGCGGGGATCCGGAAGGGCCTGAGCGAGGTGGAGGAGCAGCCTTACTACCGGAACAGCTTCGTGGCGATCCCCGGGAGTGTCCAGTTCCGGCCTGAGCGCAAGACGGAGAAGGCGCGGTTTTACGGCGCGATGAACGCCAAGATCGATGCGGCGGGAAGCGGGAAGTACGCGGAGCTGGATGACCACGGAAGGTACAGGGTGCTCCTGCCTTTTGACCTTTCCGGGCGGAAGGAGGGGAAGGCCTCTGCCTGGTTGAGAATGTCTCAGCCTTACGCGGGGTCCGACCATGGTATGCATTTTCCCCTTCACAAAGGCACAGAGGTTCTGCTCACTTTCATTGATGGAGATCCCGACCGGCCCCTCATTGCCGGCGCCGTTCCCAATCCCGAAATTCCAAGCATTGTGGGTGAAGGAAATGCCACCGGTGCAGGGTTCCGAACCGCAAGCGGCAACCAGATATCCATGCAGGATCAGGAAGGGCACGAAAGGATTGTGATCGGTTCCGGAGATGGCAAAACCCGCATCATATGCGGGGCCGGGAGCGATTCAAAGATGATCACGCAGAGTGACTATCAGGCGAATTGCTCGGATTACTACATGACCTTGGCAAGCTATGGCACCACCATTGCGAACTCCTTCAGTTGGAGTGCCATGTCCGGATCCCTGATCCCCCAAATCGCCATCAACCTGCTCAAGCGATGGAGCCAGGAAGTGGCTGAATGCGATGAGCTGGGGCACCGGGTGGGCGCCATTGAAAAAGGCAGCCATTTCAAGAACTGGACAAAGACCCAGGAAACGCTCCTTTCGGTTACACCCTCGATCCTGGGGGTTATGTTTGACGCCTGGATCATGTCCTCCCTGGCAAAGCATTTGAAGCGGAAGGGACTTGTGAGGGATGACAGCGAATATGGACAGATTGCGAAGGAATTTACCGCGAAGTTCAAAGACAAAGGATTGATGCCGAAGTGGAAATGGCTGATGGAGCGTGCGGGTTATCTGAAGTTGGTTGCCAGGGCATACGGATTTGGGACAGCCGGTTCTTATGGGGTCGCGCTCGTTTCTCATATCCCGGAAAAGATCGGGAAATGGGAATCCTCCGATTTCGTAAAGGGCCTGATCGACCCGCGATGCGCTTCGCTCATCAAGTTGAACAAGGCATCGCCTGACGTGCTGATTGCATCAACGGCGGGGCATGTCGATATTGCCGGCGGAAAGGGGATCCACCTCTATTCGGGAGAGGAACTGCATATTGAAGCCCTTGAAGAAGCCACGATTCAAAGCCAGAATCTTGTCCTGACCGGGGAAGTTGGAGGACTGAAGGGAGTGATTGCCATAAACAGAGAAGAGAAGGAACCCAAGATCGAGGCTGAAATGGGGGAATCCAAAATCACTCTGGATGATGTTATGGGCATTCAAGCGATCAGCGGGGCAGCGCTGATCAAGCTCAATATTCATCCGCCCGATAAACCGGACAACATCATTGGCACGATAAAGATCGAGAACCGCAATGCAGGTGATTCTGCAAAGAAACAGGCGACGGAAATCGCGTTGGAAAACGAAAAATGCCTTGTGAAGCTGGACAGCCTGAACGATCTGCTGGAACTCCATGTAAGGTCTAAAAAAGGATCCGAGGCCGTCGCGCACATCAAAATGGACCTATCGGCAAAAAGAATCGAAGTGAAGGCGGACAATGCCGTAGAGATCGATACGGCAGAGGTAAAAATAGGGCAGGGCACACAAAAGTGCAAATCGGTCCTGGTAGGCAACCCCGGAAGCACACGCATCGATTTCAGGGGGACCCAATTCAATTTCAACGGCAAAAAGGTGAAAATCGGTTGAATGGCCGCGGCATGAATATTCACAAGCAGGATGTGCACTCGGTCTTTTCAAAGCTTTTTATGGCCAAAGGGGAGTATTATCTCGCCCTCACGGTCATGAGCGCATTCCCCTTCGATCGCCCGGGAGTGCTCCTGGATGAATCGGAACTCTGGGGCGCTGCCGGGTCTTGTCTTTCACCTCGCGATGTTCTCGACCTGTTCATGCCCAAGCAGAAAGCAGAAATCCTTGCTGCAGGGAAGTTTTTCAGCCCGGGCGGACGGCCCGTCCGGGCGGGTCGTGTTCGGATGTCTGTCGGTTCTATGGCTAAGACGCTGCAGGTCTTCGGTGATCGGCGCTGGATAAAAAAAGCGGGGCTCGTGAGCGGCATTTCAGATCCGCAGCCGATCGGCGAGTTGCCCCTGGTCTATGAGAATGCCTTTGGCGGACCCGGCTATACGGGGAATCCCGTAGGGAAGGGGATCGAAACAACCGGGGTTGAAGGCACGATTCCTTTGCCAAACGTAGAGTCCCCGGATAAATTGCTCTGTTTCCCGTCCGACCGGCCCGAACCGGCCGGCTTCGGTCCGCTGGGGCTTGACTGGCAGCAGCGGGCCGGCAAGCTCGGCACTTACGACCGAAAATGGCTGGAGACTCGATGGCCCTGGTTCCCGGAGGATATGGACTGGACGTATTTCAATGCCGCTCCGGAAGATCAGCAGATTTCGGGGTATTTCAGAGGGGATGAACCTGTGCTCATAGAAAATATGCATCCCCGACGGCCTACCATCAGGACCTCCTTGCCGGGCCTTCGAATGCGCTGTTTCATCCGGCAGGCAAAAGACGGTGCCGAGGTTTTTGAGGAGCTGGGCACGCGCCTCGATACCGTATGGCTTTTTCCGGAGTACGAGACGGGCGTTGTCATCTGGAGGGGAACCCTCGAGGTTCGGGACGATGAGGCCGAAGACGTTCGGGCGGTCTTTGTTGCCCATGAAGCCCTTACAGAAGACAAAAAACCCCTGGAGTATTACCGGGACACTTTTTTTGCCCGTATCCCGGAGGAAGAAGCCCTTGAAGAACCCGAACGGGTCATGCCGGCGCCCGAAGAAGAGGCCACCGGGACCACTGAGCCCGTCGAGCCGCCGGCCGCAAAGCCGGCCCTGGACCCGGAGACGGATGCACTCATCAAGGAACTGGAAGAC